>NC_009674.1:280000-295000 GCF_000017425.1 Bacillus cytotoxicus NVH 391-98 | reverse complement strand
CTTGTCCCCTCTATAATTTTTCGCTAGATTGCTCATACATTACATTCCCTAATTCAATACCGCAATAACAACCTTATTTTAACAATTTATAGTATATAATTAGATAGCGATTACATTTTTTATTACCAAGGTTATAATACATATACAAATGAAACTACTAACAAAATGACATGAAAAGCTGGTGAAAATATGAAAGAAATTCGTGTACTCATAGCAGATGATGAGAAAGAAATACGTGATTTATTAAAGAAATATTTAGAACGAGAATTATATACAGTAGACACTGCTATAGATGGCGAGGAAGCTCTCAAGTTATTTACTCATAATACCTATAATCTTGTCATATTAGATTTAATGATGCCAAAAATTGATGGTATCGAAGTATGCAGAAGGCTTAGAAACAATACCAATATCCCTATATTAATGCTGACGGCAAAAGATCAAGAGGTAGATAAAATTGTAGGATTAAGTATAGGTGCTGACGATTACATTACAAAACCTTTTAGCGTTAATGAAGTAATTGCCAGGATTAAAGCGCTTATGAGACGTTTTTTAGTATTAGGAAGTAATGCCAATACACAAGAAAAAACAATCCTAACCTTCAAAGGGCTAACAATTGATATTAGCAAGTACATCGTTACCGTAGGTGACAAAGAAATCTCTTTAACAGGAAAAGAGCTAGAACTTCTAAAGTTTTTCGCATCAAATCCTGAACAAGTGTTCACAAAAACACAGCTCTTCCGTAATGTTTGGGATAGCAATTATATAGAAGATGATAACACGGTTATGGTACACATTCGAAAGCTTAGAAAAAAAATAGAAGCTGATCCTTCAAATCCTAAATTCATCCAAACGGTATGGGGCATTGGCTATAAATTTGTAGGTGAAAAGTATGAAGAACGATAAGATTCTCTATCTAATTCTATTTCAGTTCATTATCATTACTGGAATACAATTTATCAATATGACTCATACATTACAGTTCATTCTCTTTATACTTCTTATCCTTATCACAATAAGTCTTTTTTTCAAAAGACTTTACTTTATAGAAACTAGAAAGTCCATCGTCACAAAACTAGAACGTGTGATTCTCGGTAATTTTCAGACAAGGTTATATACGAATAATGATCGTTCGTTGGATAATGTAATCTTCCATGTTAATGAATTAATAACCAAATTAGAAAAAGTACAAATTGAGGCAAAAAAATCCCAAAAAGCCAGAAAACAACTGCTATCGAGTATTTCACACGATATACGAACACCTCTTACTTCTATTATCGGATATATTGATGCCTTAAAAGATGGTATAGCCACTTCTAAAGAAGAAGAATTAGAGTATCTTGAAATACTCTCAAACAAATCAAATAGTTTAAAACAATTGGTTGATGAAATATTTCATATGGCAAAAATTGATGCAGATGAACTTCCTTTTAAAGAAGAACAGCTAGACCTTTCAGAAATTACACGGGAAACACTCATTGAATTTTTGCCCGAGCTATCTAAATATCATATTGAGTTAAAAATAGATATTCCAGAAAAGCCTTGTTTGATTACAGGGGATTCTTTTCACATCATACGAGTAATGAACAATCTTATAAAAAATGCTATACATTACGGAAAACAAGGAGCAATATTAGGAGTCAAGCTATTAGAACATCACAATGAATACCATATCCTCGTTTGGGATAAAGGACCTGGTATTCCTCATCAAGATTTAGAACATGTCTTTGAGAGAATGTACCGAATTGATCAATCTCGAACCCTTTCGTCTCGTAGTAGCGGCTTAGGACTTGCTATCGCAAAAGCACTTGTTGAAAAGCACAGAGGTCGCATATGGGTAGAAAGTATTCCATGGGAAAGAACCACTTTTGGCTTTTCCATCCCAAAGCAGAATTCTTTTAAGAAATAGTTAAGAATTGATTAAGTAGCAGTTAAACCCTTCTTTTTATTATGTATGTAAAAGATCATAGAAAGTGGGTGTTCACCATACATACAATTATTAAAACAACAAACTTAACAAAAGTTTATGGAAAACAGAAATCTGTAGATCATCTCAATATAAATGTAAATAAAGGAGAGATTTACGGATTTATCGGCCGAAACGGTGCAGGTAAAACAACAACCATTCGAATGCTACTAGGTCTTATAAAACCTACAAACGGAAAAATCGAAATATTTGGAGAGGATTTCACCAAAAACCAAAAAGATATTTTAAGACGAATTGGTTCAATTGTTGAAGTTCCAGGTTTCTATGAAAACTTAACTGCAAAAGAAAATTTATTAATTAACGCAAAAATTATCGGAGTTCATAAGAAAAATGCGATTGAAGAGGCATTGGAAATTGTCGGTCTGCAGCATGAAACGAAAAAACTGGTTGGAAAATACTCGTTAGGAATGAAACAACGCTTAGGAATTGCAAGAGCACTCCTCCATTATCCAGAACTTTTAATACTAGATGAACCTACAAACGGTTTAGACCCAATTGGAATTAAAGAAATGCGGAAGCTTATTAAAACATTAGCACAAGAAAGAAATATAACGATATTCATTTCTAGCCATATTTTATCTGAAGTCGAACAGTTAGTTGACCATATGGGAATTATCCACAAAGGGAAACTATTAGAAGAGACATCTTTAGATGCATTACGTAAAATGAATCGCAAATACCTAGAATTCCAGGTAAATAATGATAATAAAGCAGCGCTACTTTTAGAAAAGCAATTTCATATTTTTGATTATGAAGTACATGATGAAGGAAATATTCGCGTTTATTCTCACTTTGGACAACAAGGTCAAATCAATAAAATGTTTGTTCAAAATGACATTGAAGTATTAAAAATTATAATGAGCGAAGATCGATTAGAAGATTATTTCACCAAATTAGTCGGGGGTGGAACAATTGGTTAATCTCCTATATACAGAGTTATTAAAATTGAAACGTTCTAATATGTTCTTAATCAGTATGATCGGAGCAGCTGTAGCACCATTTATGATTGTTTTAGCTTTTTATATAGAAAAGCAAAGTAAACCATCGGCTCCACCTGCGAGTTTCGATGTCCTTTTTCTTAATGTGAATATGTACACAGCTTTATTTATGGGAGTTCTTCTATATGGAGTCGTTACTGCTTATCTCTTTAATCGTGAATACACAGAGAGTACATTAAAAAATTTATTAACTATTCCTGTATCACGTTTCCATTTTGTTATGAGTAAATTCATCCTTTTATTTCTTTGGATTATGATACTGACCGTCATTGCATGGGGACTAACTTTACTATTAGGACTATTAGGAGGGTTCCCTGGATTAAATAACATATTACTATTCCAATTTTTAGTGAAATTTTTAATAAGTGGTGGATTTCTTTTTATCTTATCGTCTCCTATTGTATTGGTAACCTTTATAACAAAAACATATGTTCCACCTATTATATTAACAATTGTTATAGCATTGATAAATGTTCTAACTGCAAGTTCAGAACACAAAGATTTATTTCCTTGGACAGCTGCACTAGATATAGTAAACCAGGATTTGCAACCGACATATCCTCCAGAATATTCTTATATCATTATTACTACTACATCACTTATTGGCTTTATAGCAGCCATATTCTATTTCAAACAGATTGATATTCATTGATTTATACAGATGATGAAATGCATTTTGTATCTGTATAAACAAGTAGGAGGAAACTTATGAGCGATATAATGATTGCCTTCATACTCGGTATTATAGAAGGATTAGCTGAATTTTCATCCATCTCTTCTACTGGTCATCTTATATACTAGTCGGACACTTATTAGACTTTGAAGGGGAAAGAGCAAAAACGTTTGAGATTGTTATACAATTAGGAGCGATTTTAGCTATTGCTGTTTTATCTCATAAACGACTTGTTTCTTTATACAACATAATATTCCTCTTGCAAAAAGAGAAAAAATTCAATGCAATCCATGTATTCCTAGGTGTATTTCCAGCTGTAGTTGCTGGCTTACTATTACATGATGTAATCAAAATATAATTATTTCAGCCATATACTGTCGTTATCGGGCTTGTCGCAGGGGCCATTATTACGCTCTTTTGCAGAGGTTAAAAAAACGAGGCTATCGCTTATTCATTAAATGATTTAACATATCGCCAAGCATTAACAATTGGTTTGTTTCAATGTTTAGCAATGTATCCTGGATTTGCAAGAGCTGGATCTACCATTTCGGGAGGATTATTAGCAAAAGTAAATTATAAAACAGCATCAGAATTCTCCTTTCTGATTGCTCTTCCCGTTATGATTGGAATAACAGGCCGAGATGTATTAAAAAACTGAAAGTATTTAAGTATAGCTGATATTCCGATGTTCGCAGTCGAATTCATTACTTCTTTCATAGCGGCAATGTTGACTGTTGTAATCTTTTTAAATCTACTTTCAAAACTATCGTATTTTATTAGCTACTCTATTCACAACTTTCATATTGTTATAAGGACAAACAACTAAAAATAAACATATAAAACTTTTCAAATAACATTTGATATGTAAAAAAAGTCTCAAAAATCAGAAATGAAGGTGATGAATCATAAATGCATTTGCACAAACATACTGGGATACATATTGGGGAAATCGAGAAAAACCAAAATCAGTCAGCGCTTGGCAATTCGGAGCCTGTCCCGATGATCTTGCTCAATTAGTAATAAATGGTGTAAAAACCGCAACATGCTCTGCTCATATATTTTATGAATTAGAAAATGAACCAATTCCAGCAGTAAATGATTATAGCATCATATTGAACAGCAAAGACGAACCTGTAGCTATTATTAAAACAATAGAAGTTACTTTAATACCAATGAATGAAGTTAGTGAAGAATTCGCGATTGCAGAAGGAGAAGGCGACCGCACATATGAGTATTGGAAAAAGACTCACATAGAATTCTTTACAAATGAGTTGATGAAGATTGGTCGCAAATTTTCCGAAGACATATTGCTTATTTGTGAATGCTTTGAGCTTATCGATGTAAAAAAATAAAAATTTAACTCATAAATACAAAAAAACCTAAGTCAGTTTGACTTAGGTTTTTGGCTTGGCGACGTCCTACTCTCACAGGGGCAAGGCCCCAACTACCATCGGCGCTAGAGAGCTTAACTTCCGTGTTCGGTATGGGAACGGGTGTGACCTCTCTGCCATCATCACCAAACTATTGAAGGGATATTCCTTCAAAACTAGATAACATTTGCTTCATATTGAATTCAGCTCCAGCGACTCTGAACAAGTCGCTTCCGCTTTAGATATATGGTTAAGTCCTCGATCTATTAGTATTCGTCAGCTCCACGTGTCACCACGCTTCCACCTCGAACCTATCAACCTGATCATCTTTCAGGGATCTTACTAGCTTACGCTATGGGAAATCTCATCTTGAGGGGGGCTTCATGCTTAGATGCTTTCAGCACTTATCCCTTCCGCACATAGCTACCCAGCGATGCCCTTGGCAGAACAACTGGTACACCAGCGGTGCGTCCATCCCGGTCCTCTCGTACTAAGGACAGCTCCTCTCAAATTTCCTACGCCCACGACGGATAGGGACCGAACTGTCTCACGACGTTCTGAACCCAGCTCGCGTACCGCTTTAATGGGCGAACAGCCCAACCCTTGGGACCGACTACAGCCCCAGGATGCGATGAGCCGACATCGAGGTGCCAAACCTCCCCGTCGATGTGGACTCTTGGGGGAGATAAGCCTGTTATCCCCGGGGTAGCTTTTATCCGTTGAGCGATGGCCCTTCCATGCGGAACCACCGGATCACTAAGCCCGACTTTCGTCCCTGCTCGACTTGTAGGTCTCGCAGTCAAGCTCCCTTATGCCTTTGCACTCTACGAATGATTTCCAACCATTCTGAGGGAACCTTTGGGCGCCTCCGTTACACTTTAGGAGGCGACCGCCCCAGTCAAACTGCCCACCTGACACTGTCTCCCGGGTCGATAAGACCCGTAGGTTAGAATTTCAATACAGCCAGGGCGGTATCCCACCAGCGCCTCCACCGAAGCTAGCGCTCCGGCTTCAAAGGCTCCCGCCTATCCTGTACAAGCTGTACCAAAATTCAATATCAGGCTACAGTAAAGCTCCACGGGGTCTTTCCGTCCTGTCGCGGGTAACCTGCATCTTCACAGGTACTATAATTTCACCGAGTCTCTGGTTGAGACAGTGCCCAAATCGTTACACCTTTCGTGCGGGTCGGAACTTACCCGACAAGGAATTTCGCTACCTTAGGACCGTTATAGTTACGGCCGCCGTTTACTGGGGCTTCAGTTCAGAGCTTCGCTTACGCTAACCCCTCTCCTTAACCTTCCAGCACCGGGCAGGTGTCAGCCCCTATACTTCGCCTTACGGCTTCGCAGAGACCTGTGTTTTTGCTAAACAGTCGCTTGGGCCTATTCACTGCGGCTTTCCGTTAAGAAAGCACCCCTTCTCCCGAAGTTACGGGGTCATTTTGCCGAGTTCCTTAACCAGAGTTCTCTCGCTCACCTTAGGATTCTCTCCTCGCCTACCTGTGTCGGTTTGCGGTACAGGCACCTTTTATCTCGCTAGAAGCTTTTCTTGGCAGCGGGGAATCGAAGACTTCACTCCATAAGGAGCTTCCCCATCACAGCTCAGCCTTTGCGGTAAGCGGATTTGCCTACTTACCAGCCTAACTGCTTGGACGTGCACAACCAATCGCACGCTTCTTCTATCCTTCTGCGTCCCTCCATTGCTCAAACGATAAAGAGGTGGTACAGGAATATCAACCTGTTGTCCATCGCCTACGCCTGTCGGCCTCGGCTTAGGTCCTGACTAACCCTGAGCGGACGAGCCTTCCTCAGGAAACCTTAGGCATTCGGTGGACGGGATTCTCACCCGTCTTTCGCTACTCATACCGGCATTCTCACTTCTAAGCACTCCACCAGTCCTTCCGGTCTGACTTCACTGTCCTTAGAACGCTCCCCTACCACTGATACCAAAGGTATCAATCCGCAGCTTCGGTGGTGTATTTAGCCCCGGTACATTTTCGGCGCAGAGTCACTCGACTAGTGAGCTATTACGCACTCTTTAAATGGTGGCTGCTTCTAAGCCAACATCCTAGTTGTCTAAGCAACTCCACATCCTTTTCCACTTAATACACACTTTGGGACCTTAGCTGGCGGTCTGGGCTGTTTCCCTTTTGACTACGGATCTTATCACTCGCAGTCTGACTCCCAAGGATAAGTCATTGGCATTCGGAGTTTGACTGAATTCGGTAATCCGATGAGGACCCCTAGTCCAATCAGTGCTCTACCTCCAAGACTCTTACACTTGAGGCTAGCCCTAAAGCTATTTCGGGGAGAACCAGCTATCTCCAGGTTCGATTGGAATTTCTCCGCTACCCACACCTCATCCCCGCACTTTTCAACGTGCGTGGGTTCGGGCCTCCATTCAGTGTTACCTGAACTTCACCCTGGACATGGGTAGATCACCTGGTTTCGGGTCTACGACCACGTACTAAACGCCCTATTCAGACTCGCTTTCGCTACGGCTCCGCCTCTTCAGCTTAACCTCGCACGGGATCGTAACTCGCCGGTTCATTCTACAAAAGGCACGCCATCACCCGTTAACGGGCTCTGACTATTTGTAGGCACACGGTTTCAGGATCTCTTTCACTCCCCTCCCGGGGTGCTTTTCACCTTTCCCTCACGGTACTGGTTCACTATCGATCACTAGGGAGTATTTAGCCTTGGGAGATGGTCCTCCCAGATTCCGACGGAATTTCACGTGTTCCGCCGTACTCAGGATCCATTCAAGAGGGAACGAAGTTTCAACTACAGGGTTGTTACCTTCTATGACGAGCCTTTCCAGACTGCTTCGTCTACCTCGTTCCTTTGTAACTCCGTATAGAATGTCCTACAACCCCAAGAGGCAAGCCTCTTGGTTTGGGCTATGTTCCGTTTCGCTCGCCGCTACTCAGGAAATCGCATTTGCTTTCTCTTCCTCCAGGTACTTAGATGTTTCAGTTCCCTGGGTCTGTCCTCCTTACCCTATGTATTCAGATAAGGATACCATACCATTACGTATGGTGGGTTTCCCCATTCGGAAATCTCCGGATCAAAGCTTACTTACAGCTCCCCGAAGCATATCGGTGTTAGTCCCGTCCTTCATCGACTCCTAGTGTCAAGGCATCCACCGTGCGCCCTTTCTAACTTAACCAAACTAAAATTAAAAATATGAGCTACACTGTTATCTAGTTTTCAAAGAACATGCCTACTGCGCTGCATCTGCTTCTCTGCTGACATGCGGTGAGGAATCCATCATCGTGGAATTCACTTTCAGACGCAAACGCAAGAAAAAACAAACTGCTTACGCTGTATAAACTTGAGAGAAAGTTCTCTCAAAACTGAACAAAACGAAACACGGAAACTTATATTGATGAACAACGTTCATCTATTCTCCATAGAAAGGAGGTGATCCAGCCGCACCTTCCGATACGGCTACCTTGTTACGACTTCACCCCAATCATCTGTCCCACCTTAGGCGGCTGGCTCCAAAAGGTTACCCCACCGACTTCGGGTGTTACAAACTCTCGTGGTGTGACGGGCGGTGTGTACAAGGCCCGGGAACGTATTCACCGCGGCATGCTGATCCGCGATTACTAGCGATTCCAGCTTCATGTAGGCGAGTTGCAGCCTACAATCCGAACTGAGAACGGTTTTATGAGATTAGCTCCACCTCGCGGTCTCGCGACTCTTTGTACCGTCCATTGTAGCACGTGTGTAGCCCAGGTCATAAGGGGCATGATGATTTGACGTCATCCCCACCTTCCTCCGGTTTGTCACCGGCAGTCACCTTAGAGTGCCCAACTGAATGATGGCAACTAAGATCAAGGGTTGCGCTCGTTGCGGGACTTAACCCAACATCTCACGACACGAGCTGACGACAACCATGCACCACCTGTCACTCTGCCCCCGAAGGGGAAGCCCTATCTCTAGGGTTGTCAGAGGATGTCAAGACCTGGTAAGGTTCTTCGCGTTGCTTCGAATTAAACCACATGCTCCACCGCTTGTGCGGGCCCCCGTCAATTCCTTTGAGTTTCAGCCTTGCGGCCGTACTCCCCAGGCGGAGTGCTTAATGCGTTAACTTCAGCACTAAAGGGCGGAAACCCTCTAACACTTAGCACTCATCGTTTACGGCGTGGACTACCAGGGTATCTAATCCTGTTTGCTCCCCACGCTTTCGCGCCTCAGCGTCAGTTACAGACCAGAGAGTCGCCTTCGCCACTGGTGTTCCTCCATATCTCTACGCATTTCACCGCTACACATGGAATTCCACTCTCCTCTTCTGCACTCAAGTCTCCCAGTTTCCAATGACCCTCCACGGTTGAGCCGTGGGCTTTCACATCAGACTTAAGAAACCGCCTGCGCGCGCTTTACGCCCAATAATTCCGGATAACGCTTGCCACCTACGTATTACCGCGGCTGCTGGCACGTAGTTAGCCGTGGCTTTCTGGTTAGGTACCGTCAAGGCATGAGCTTATTCAACTCATACTTGTTCTTCCCTAACAACAGAGCTTTACGACCCGAAGGCCTTCATCGCTCACGCGGCGTTGCTCCGTCAGACTTTCGTCCATTGCGGAAGATTCCCTACTGCTGCCTCCCGTAGGAGTCTGGGCCGTGTCTCAGTCCCAGTGTGGCCGATCACCCTCTCAGGTCGGCTACGCATCGTCGCCTTGGTGAGCCGTTACCTCACCAACTAGCTAATGCGACGCGGGTCCATCCATAAGTGACAGCCGAAGCCGCCTTTCAATTTTGCACCATGCGGTGCTAGATGTTATCCGGTATTAGCCCCGGTTTCCCGGAGTTATCCCAGTCTTATGGGCAGGTTACCCACGTGTTACTCACCCGTCCGCCGCTAACTTCTTAAGAGCAAGCTCTTAATCCGTTCGCTCGACTTGCATGTATTAGGCACGCCGCCAGCGTTCATCCTGAGCCAGGATCAAACTCTCCAATAAAGTTTGTCTAGCATCATAAATAAAAATTGACGTTTCACGTTGTTTGTTTCGTTCAGTTTTCAAAGAACTCGCTTGTCGCCTCATTTGCGACTTCCTTATGTTAACATTTTTATATTTCAATGTCAACTAAGTTTTTTTATTTCGTTTGTCGCGTTTTGCGTTATTGCTATCAGCGACTCGTATAATATTACACCTCTACTCACTAATAGTCAACAATTTTTGTGAAGTTTTTATAACGATATGCTGTATGTTATTCCTGGCTATTCCCCATTCAATCATATGAAAGTAGATGAACTACTGGCAGAAAAGAATTAGAATCCGCGTTACTTTCTGCACGAAGAAACCCTACAGAAATTTCTGTGGGGTTTTAAAATTAATAAACCATGTTTTTTGTCTATAGCCATACTTAAAACAAAAAACTATTTCTCTTTTGAAGACACTAAGCAGCTACCATCTGTACAAAGAGCATCGTTCACACCATTTGATGAAAGTTCTTGTAATTTAGGCTTAGGATTTTCTTCTTCTCACACCTTTTGAAGTGCGTTCAAAAACGTTTCAAGTGGTTGCGCTCCCGAAATTGCATACTTTTGATTTACAATGAAATATGGTACTCCCGTAATCTGATATTGTCGAGCAATTTCCTCATCAATTCGCACATCATTTGCATAAGCATTTTTATTCTGTATAACATGTAAAGCTTCTTTTCTATCTAACCCCGAAGCTTCAGCAATATTAGCGAGCGTTTCCACATCACTTAAATTTTTAGATTCAGTAAAATGAGCAAAAAGAAGATTTTCTACTATCTCCTTTTCTTTTCCATGTTCTTTTGCAAACTTAGCCAAACGGTGAGCATCAAAAGTATTCGTCGGTTTCATCTCTTCAAAATGAAAAGTTAAACCTATGTTAGCGGCATGCCGGCCAATTTGAATATTATTTCGCTTAGCCTCTTCAATACTAATCCCGTATTTCGATGCAAGCATTTCATCAATACCGATTCCAGAATATACCGGAGCATTTGGATCTAACTCAAAACTTTTAAATTCAACTTCAACATCATTTTTATACGGAAATTGGTCTAAGGCCATTTCTAAACGACGCTTCCCAATATAACAAAACGGACACACAAAATCAGACCAAACTTCAATTTTCATACGAACACCTCTTCAAAATTAAGTTTAAACCATTGTAGCATAGGCAATTCGTAATCAAAAAAATTTATGCTTCTATTTAGTAAAGCTTTAATCGGTAAAGGACGCTTTATGAGTGCTCACCTAGCATCCTGGCTCTCGCTGAATTTTGAATGAAGGTTCTATTTCATTCTACACTTGAAATAAACGAAATAAAAAAAAACGATAATGAGAAAGATAAAACCATTTCCTTCTCATCATCGTTTATAGAACTTCTCTTAATTCATAGTCAGTCTATCGTTTATAATACCAAAATTCTCTCTTTCATGAATTATGCTGAAATGTATTTCTCCACAAAGTTCCATAGGGTATTCCAATATTTATCTGGATTTGCTTGTTCAGCTTCTCCATGCCCCGCACCTGGCACAATTAACTTTTCTTTTTCTACTTTTGCAGCATTGTATACTTCATCTAACATTTCATAAGGAACGAACGTATCCGCATCTCCATGAATAAATAAGATTGGTGTTTTGCTTTTTGCAACTTGCTTGACAGCCGATGCTTCTTCTAAATCATAACCCGCCCTTAGCTTAGTAACTGTATTTGCTGCATTCATAACAGGAAATTTAGGTAAATGGAATAAATCTTTTAATTGATATGTGAATTCATCCATAACAGATGAGAAACCACAATCTTCAACAATGACTTTCACATTAGGAGGCAAATCTTCTCCAGAAGTCATCATCACTGTTGCTCCTCCCATAGAAATACCAAATAGAGCTATCTCCGCCTGAGGATCTTTCTTTAAAATTTGCTGAATCCAGCGTTGTACATCTTTCCGATCATGCCACCCCATGCCGATATAATCTCCTTCGCTATTTCCATGACCGCGAAGATCTGGTGCTAATACGCTGTAACCTTTCTCATAAAAGTGACGAATATATTTCGTCATTTCTGATGCTTTACTACTATAGCCATGTACGATAATTGCCCATTTATGACTAGATTGCTCATTTATATATTCATATCCTGTTAGTTTTAACTCATCAAAAGAACGCATCACGATTGTATTTGGCTTATATTTTGAAATAAACTCAGCATTTTTTTGCTCATTCGTGACTAATACATTCCCTGACACATTCACTGTTTTTTCTAAATGAGGATTCCCTTGTAAGAATTCTTTTTCTTGTTTCGCATTTAATGCATAATTGAAGAAATAATTTCCGACTAACATGTATGCAACGGTTAGAAGTAGTAAAATCCCTATTAATATTACACTTATTTTTTTCATACTATCTCCTTTTATAAAAAATATCTTACACAACATTACTATTCTAACATACCAATATAGATAAACAACGAAAAAATAATTGAATGGAAAAAGGAATACATATGAGGCAGTAAATACCTCCAACGTTTATTAATTATTTACTAAAAGATTGAGGATAAAGAGGGACATAAATAAAAAAAGCAACTTCGCTTTTTAAAAAAAATAATAAGTGAAGCATATCTTGATCTACATATTTTTTACTATCCATCAAAGTGATTTAAATATAGAAGCATTGTTATACAAAAAAACCTAAGTCAGTTTGACTTAGGTTTTTGGCTTGGCGACGTCCTACTCTCACAGGGGCAAGGCCCCAACTACCATCGGCGCTAGAGAGCTTAACTTCCGTGTTCGGTATGGGAACGGGTGTGACCTCTCTGCCATCATCACCAAACTATTGAAGGGATATTCCTTCAAAACTAGATAACATTTGCTTCATATTGAATCCAGCTCCAGCGACTCTGAACAAGTCGCTTCCGCTTTAGATATATGGTTAAGTCCTCGATCTATTAGTATTCGTCAGCTCCACGTGTCACCACGCTTCCACCTCGAACCTATCAACCTGATCATCTTTCAGGGATCTTACTAGCTTACGCTATGGGAAATCTCATCTTGAGGGGGGCTTCATGCTTAGATGCTTTCAGCACTTATCCCTTCCGCACATAGCTACCCAGCGATGCCCTTGGCAGAACAACTGGTACACCAGCGGTGCGTCCATCCCGGTCCTCTCGTACTAAGGACAGCTCCTCTCAAATTTCCTACGCCCACGACGGATAGGGACCGAACTGTCTCACGACGTTCTGAACCCAGCTCGCGTACCGCTTTAATGGGCGAACAGCCCAACCCTTGGGACCGACTACAGCCCCAGGATGCGATGAGCCGACATCGAGGTGCCAAACCTCCCCGTCGATGTGGACTCTTGGGGGAGATAAGCCTGTTATCCCCGGGGTAGCTTTTATCCGTTGAGCGATGGCCCTTCCATGCGGAACCACCGGATCACTAAGCCCGACTTTCGTCCCTGCTCGACTTGTAGGTCTCGCAGTCAAGCTCCCTTATGCCTTTGCACTCTACGAATGATTTCCAACCATTCTGAGGGAACCTTTGGGCGCCTCCGTTACACTTTAGGAGGCGACCGCCCCAGTCAAACTGCCCACCTGACACTGTCTCCCGGGTCGATAAGACCCGTAGGTTAGAATTTCAATACAGCCAGGGCGGTATCCCACCAGCGCCTCCACCGAAGCTAGCGCTCCGGCTTCAAAGGCTCCCGCCTATCCTGTACAAGCTGTACCAAAATTCAATATCAGGCTACAGTAAAGCTCCACGGGGTCTTTCCGTCCTGTCGCGGGTAACCTGCATCTTCACAGGTACTATAATTTCACCGAGTCTCTGGTTGAGACAGTGCCCAAATCGTTACACCTTTCGTGCGGGTCGGAACTTACCCGACAAGGAATTTCGCTACCTTAGGACCGTTATAGTTACGGCCGCCGTTTACTGGGGCTTCAGTTCAGAGCTTCGCTTACGCTAACCCCTCTCCTTAACCTTCCAGCACCGGGCAGGTGTCAGCCCCTATACTTCGCCTTACGGCTTCGCAGAGACCTGTGTTTTTGCTAAACAGTCGCTTGGGCCTATTCACTGCGGCTTTCCGTTAAGAAAGCACCCCTTCTCCCGAAGTTACGGGGTCATTTTGCCGAGTTCCTTAACCAGAGTTCTCTCGCTCACCTTAGGATTCTCTCCTCGCCTACCTGTGTCGGTTTGCGGTACAGGCACCTTTTATCTCGCTAGAAGCTTTTCTTGGCAGCGGGGAATCGAAGACTTCGCTCCATAAGGAGCTTCCCCATCACAGCTCAGCCTTTGCGGTAAGCGGATTTGCCTACTTACCAGCCTAACTGCTTGGACGTGCACAACCAGTCGCACGCTTCTTCTATCCTTCTGCGTCCCTCCATTGCTCAAACGATAAAGAGGTGGTACAGGAATATCAACCTGTTGTCCATCGCCTACGCCTGTCGGCCTCGGCTTAGGTCCTGACTAACCCTGAGCGGACGAGCCTTCCTCAGGAAACCTTAGGCATTCGGTGGACGGGATTCTCACCCGTCTTTCGCTACTCATACCGGCATTCTCACTTCTAAGCACTCCACCAGTCCTTCCGGTCTGACTTCACTGTCCTTAGAACGCTCCCCTACCACTGATACCAAAGGTATCAATCCGCAGCTTCGGTGGTGTATTTAGCCCCGGTACATTTTCGGCGCAGAGTCACTCGACTAGTGAGCTATTACGCACTCTTTAAATGGTGGCTGCTTCTAAGCCAACATCCTAGTTGTCTAAGCAACTCCACATCCTTTTCCACTTAATACACACTTTGGGACCTTAGCTGGCGGTCTGGGCTGTTTCCCTTTTGACTACGGATCTTATCACTCGCAGTCTGACTCCCAAGGATAAGTCATTGGCATTCGGAGTTTGACTGAATTCGGTAATCCGATGAGGACCCCTAGTCCAATCAGTGCTCTACCTCCAAGACTCTTACACTTGAGGCTAGCCCTAAAGCTATTTCGGGG
>NC_009674.1:260000-277500 GCF_000017425.1 Bacillus cytotoxicus NVH 391-98 | reverse complement strand
GGTTTCCCGGAGTTATCCCAGTCTTATGGGCAGGTTACCCACGTGTTACTCACCCGTCCGCCGCTAACTTCTTAAGAGCAAGCTCTTAATCCGTTCGCTCGACTTGCATGTATTAGGCACGCCGCCAGCGTTCATCCTGAGCCAGGATCAAACTCTCCAATAAAGTTTGTCTAGCATCATAAATAAAAATTGACGTTTCACGTTGTTTGTTTCGTTCAGTTTTCAAAGAACTCGTTTGCCGCTTCATTTGCGACTTCCTTATGTTAACATTTTTATATTTCAATGTCAACTAAGTTTTTTTATTTCGTTTGTCGCGTTTTGCGTTATTTCTATCAGCGACTCGTATAATATTACACCTCTACTCACTAATAGTCAACATGTTTTTCTAAAAAAATATAAAAAGACTTACTCTCTATAAGTAAGCCTTTTTCTTCATTCCCACTGATTATGAGCCCTCACCAATCAGGCTGTTACGGGCAGCCCTACTTCCACCTATCTTCTTGCTACTCTTTGAACCTTGAGGTGGGAGTCTTACTGCTCGAGAACAGCGGGATAAAACACCTTCATTTACTTCTCTTCCATGATAGGTAATGAAACGATAAACTGAATCTCTCCATCTTCATAATGAGCTCGAATTTGACCTCCCTGGAGTTCTACAATGCTTTTTGCAATCGCGAGACCAAGCCCAGATCCTTCTTTGACTCTACTTCGCGATTGATCTTTCTTATAAAAACGCTCGAATAAATTAGCCAATTCTTCTTTTGTAAATTCTTCACTATAATTTGCCACAATGATTTGGATATCACGTCTTTGTCTTTGAAGTGATACTTTAATCTCTCCATTATCTTTACTATACTTAATCGCATTCATTAATAAATTCTCAAACACACGAACCATCTTCTCCGAATCAATCGTAGCATACATACGTTCTTCAGGAAAATGTTTTATGAATGTCAGTCCTTCTTCTTCAGCCTGCGGGACTAACTCTTCTATTAATTGTTCTAGAAGTTCATTGATACATACTTCTTGCTTTTCTAATATGACCTTTTCATTCGTTAATTTCGTATACTCGAATAAATCTTCTATTAAATTCTTTAACTGCTCCGACTTCGTAAAAGCAATTCTTGTATATTCATCATGCTGTTCTTTATTTTCGTATTTAGAATCACGAAGCAATCGTAAATACCCCATAATAGAAGTAAGGGGTGTTCGTAAATCATGAGATACGTTTGTAATCAATTCATTTTTTTGCTTTTCTATCCGTCTTTCTTTTTCTATATTAGAAAACAATTCTTCTGCCATCTGATTCATATTCACAGCCAACAAACTTAACTCATCTTGTCCCTTCTCTGGAATTCTATGTTGTAGATTTCCTTTTGTAATTTCTTTTACCCCTTCGGCCATTGCCTCAATCTGCTTCATTTTTCTTTTTGTTAGATAAAAGAAAGAAAATAAAAAAAGAACAAATCCTATTAGAAACGGAAACGGGCCATCATTCTGTACTTCTCGAATATTCCCTTGTGGTATACCACTTGCAATCATATACATATTTTTCTCTTCAATTGTCAAAGGATAAAAAGTTGTAAACTCTTTACGTTCTCTTTCTATTTCATTATCTATTACATCTTTTTGATATTCATATTGAGAACGATTTATTTTGAAACTCATAATATTACGAATTGTACTATGAAGATTAATTTGTTCTTCTTGAGCACCTTTCGTCTTATATATAACTTTCCCGTTCTCATCAACAATTAGAACTTTTAACTCTCTTTGATATTCTGGACGTTCCAAAACTTCTTGGACGTTAACAGAAGCCCCTTCCCTTACAATAGCCGCTACAAGACTTTCAGCGGTTGTATCAATAAATCGCATACCAGATGAATAATCAATTACAGAATATTTATTTATTCCTTGAAAAAACGGAGATGATGCCCACACTCCCATGATTCCCAGCAAGCTACAGAGAGCAAACGTCGTTATCAGTTGTACACGCAAACTCTTTTGTACCCCACATATTCCTTTATATATTATTTTTTTTAAAATCCCACTTATCCAACCAATTGGTCTAAATATATTTTTAATTATCCTTCTCAACCTTATACCCCACTCCCCATACTGTTTTTATGTATCTCGGCTTTCTTGCATTTTCTTCAACCTTCTCGCGAATTTTTCGAATATGTACCATTACAGTATTGTCTGACTGAAAAGACCTTTCATTCCACACCTTTTCATAAATTTGTTCTGTACTAAATACCATCCCTGAATTGCGCACTAGTAACTCTAAAATTGAAAATTCCCTTGGTGTTAATTTCACCTCTCGATCCGCTACAACTACCTCATGTGTAGAAACATTTATTTTTATATCCCCAATCTCTATTTCATTTTCGTTTTCAATCATAAATCCGCTCATTTTCATATATCGACGAAGTTGTGATTTCACTCTTGCTACAAGTTCTAACGGATTAAATGGTTTTGTCACATAATCATCTGCACCTGTTGTTAATCCTAAAATTTTATCCATATCTTGTGTTTTAGCCGATAACATAATAATCGGCATTTCTTTTTGTTCTCTTACTTTCATGCACATATGAATCCCATCAATTTTTGGCATCATAATATCTAGTACAACTAAATGGACTTCATTGTTTTCTAATATCTCTAACCCTTCTGCTCCATCTCCTGCTTGCAGTATGTTATATCCTTCATTCTTTAAATAAATTGTAATTAAATCTCTAATTTCTTTTTCATCATCTACAACAAGTATTGTTTCTTGTCTCACAATATCTCCCCCAAAATTCTTAAACTCCCTACTTTCCATTATAAAAAAACTTCTAAAGAAAAACGGTGCGAAATCCTTAAGATTTTCTGAAGACGTAAAAAAAGGTCTAGACCCCCTCTTAGTCTAGACCTTTAAAAACCCCTCTACTTCCGAACATAGATGAAATATAGTACGAATAAAACTCCCATTACATACATAATTGGATGAACTTCTTTACGTCGTCCACTTACAACCATTGTAATTGGATAGAAGATGAATCCAATTGCAATTCCCGTTGCGATACTATACGTAAGTGGCATTGAAATAATTGTGAAAAATGCTGGTACAGCAATCTCGAACTTTTTCCACTCAATTTCCCCTAAAGATGAAACCATTAAAATCCCTACAATAATTAAAGCTGGCGCCGTTACAGCTGGCGTTATAACACTTAATAGCGGTGAAAAGAAAAGTGCCAGTAAGAAGAATCCTGCTGTTACAACTGCTGTAAATCCAGAACGTCCTCCCGCTGCTACCCCTGCAGACGACTCAATATAGGAAGTTGTTGTAGAAGTGCCTAGAATCGCACCAATTACAGTCGCAATCGCATCTGCAAATAATGCTTTCCCTGCACGTGGTAATTTATTACCCTTCATTAAACCCGCTTGATTGACAACCGCTACGAGTGTACCTGCTGTATCAAAGAAATCGATAAAGAAGAATGTTATAATAACAATCCCCATTTGAACAGTAAAAATATCTCCAAAGTGCGTTAACGCCATACCGAACGTCGGTTCTAAACTTGGAATTGCTCCTACTACAGCTTTTGGCGTATCAATTAATCCTGTTGCCATTCCAAGAATAGCTGTAAGAATCATCCCATAGAACACTGCACCATTTATCTTTTTAATCATTAAAATAATCGTAACAACTACTCCGAAAATCGCTAACAACGTTGCGCCCTTTGTTAAGTCTCCTAATCCAACAAGAACCGCATCATTTTTCACGATAATTCCGGCATTTTGAAAACCCAAAAAGGCGATAAATAAGCCAATACCTGCTGCTACCGCAAGTTTTAACTCTGCAGGAATTGCATTAATAATTTTTTCACGGATACCAAGAGCTGTAATAATAATGAAGATAATACCTGATACGAGTGTTCCCGCAATTGCTGTCTGCCATGGAACTCCCATTGTTAATACCGCTGTGTAAGCAAAGAAAGAAGTAATCCCTACACCTGGCGCTAATGCTATTGGATATTTTGCAAAAATCCCCATAATTAAAGAACCGATTGCTGCCGCTAATGCAGTGGCAACGAATACTGCTCCCGGATCCATTCCGGTTCCTGCCGGTAGTCCTTTAATGTTTCCAAGTGACAGTGTGGCAGGATTAACAAATAGTACGTAGGCCATAGATAAAAATGTTGTTAACCCTGCAATGAACTCAGTCTTATAATTTGTACCGAGCTCATCAAACTGAAAATAACGTTTCATCTTACGTTTCCTCCGTTGTATAATGACTCGTCGCACTTCATCCTAGCCCTCTTTTATCCTAAAAAATAAAAAAGGCTTCCATTGCCTATATACATGGAAGCGTTCTATAAATAAAGATAAATTCCCCTTATCTTTATAAAAACGCCTCGTAGTCAAGCCATTTACGGTAGCTAGGTAGAAACTTTCGGGCCATATCCCCGAGATTATACGACGGCTATAATATTCACTTTTTGTATCAATCATATAATCATATTAGCGTACAAAAAAATATATGTCAACTTAAAAACGAACAATTTTATAAGTTAAACTTTTTTTGTTCGTATAAAAAAGATCCATCTATATATAAGATGGACCTTCCTGCAAATAAATAGTTTTATTCCCACTCAATCGTTGCTGGTGGCTTAGAAGTAATATCATATACAACGCGGTTCACGTGTTTTACTTCGTTTACGATACGTACAGAGATTTTCTCTAATACGTCCCAAGGGATACGTGCCCAGTCAGCTGTCATACCGTCAATTGATGTTACGGCACGGATACCTACTGTATAATCGTAAGTACGCTCGTCACCCATAACACCTACGCTGCGCATACCAGGAAGCGCAGTGAAGTATTGCCAAATTTCACGGTCTAATCCTGCTTTTTGGATTTCCTCACGTAAAATCGCATCAGATTCACGAACAATTTCTAATTTTTCTTCTGTAATTTCACCTAATACACGAATACCAAGTCCAGGACCTGGGAATGGTTGACGCCATACAATTTCATCAGGAATTCCTAGTTCTGATCCTAATACACGTACTTCATCTTTAAATAACGTATTTAAAGGCTCGATTAATTTGAACTGCATATCTTCTGGAAGTCCACCTACGTTATGGTGAGATTTAATTGTTTGCGCAGTTGCTGTACCACTTTCAATAATGTCTGTGTACAGTGTACCTTGCGCTAAGAAGTCTATTCCTTCTAATTTAGCAGCTTCATCATCAAAAACATAAATGAATTCGTTACCGATAATTTTACGTTTTTGTTCAGGATCTTCTACACCTTTTAGCTTTTTCATGAAGCGTTCTCTAGCATCGATTTTAATAACATTCATATGGAAGCCTTCGCTAAATGTTTTCATAACACCTTCTGCTTCACCTTTACGAAGTAAACCGTGGTCAACAAAAATACATGTTAACTGATCACCGATTGCTTTATGAATTAATACAGCTACAACAGAAGAATCTACACCACCGCTAAGTGCACATAGTACTTTTTTATCACCAACTGTTTCACGAATTTTTTCTAATTCTACTTCAATAAAGTTCTCCATGTTCCAGCCTTCAGAACAACCGCATACGCCGAATACGAAGTTTTTAATTAAATCATTACCGTGCTCAGAGTGACGTACTTCTGGATGGAATTGTACACCGTATAACTGCTTTTCTTCATTGCTCATACCAGCAATTGGACAAGATTCGCTCGTTGCATCTACTACAAAGCCTTCTGGTAAACCTGTTACTAAGTCACCATGGCTCATCCATACAACTTGTTCTTCTGGCAGGTTTGTATATAATTTTGATTCATTCTCTACTTTCAGAACTGCTTTTCCGTACTCACGATGGTTTGCTCGCTCTACTTTTCCACCAAAGTGTTTTGTCATCAGCTGCATGCCGTAACAAATACCAAAAATAGGTAATCCTAGCTCAAAAATTTTCTCATCACAGTGGAATGCATTTTCGCCGTATACACTATTTGGTCCACCAGAGAAAATGATACCTTTTGGATTCATTGCTTTAATTTCTTCCGCAGTAATTGTGTGTGGATGAAGCTCACTGTACACACCGAACTCACGAATGCGACGTGCAATTAATTGGTTGTACTGACTTCCAAAGTCTAAAACGATAATCGTATCGTGCTGTTTTTTCAAAATAATCACCCCAACGTTAATTCTGTATATAAATATTTTCACCAAATTAGGCAAAAAGC
This sequence comes from Bacillus cytotoxicus NVH 391-98, assembly GCF_000017425.1. GTDB lineage: Bacteria > Bacillota > Bacilli > Bacillales > Bacillaceae_G > Bacillus_A > Bacillus_A cytotoxicus. Next base: position 271,278 of record NC_009674.1, on the reverse strand, counting down.
ATTACCAATATAATAAAAAAAGCCAGTCCCCCACCTCTCGTCTCATAAATAAAGAAAAGGCAGGAGTCTAGCTTTATAAAGATAGTATGTTGCTCTTTATAAACATAAGACGCACTGCCTTCATAGTCAGGTTGTTTACGGTAACCCGGTAGAGACTCTCAAACCATATTATTGAGGATATATGAAGGATTGTTTTATATTATCTTTCTAGATTCTAACAATGAAATATCAATACGGTCAAGAGAGAACACGACAAAATTCTACAGAAATTATATTTCGGTTACGATAAAACCTTTTTTACTATAATTTCGAGAAATTTGATAACAAAAAACACCCATCTCTCGAAAAGAGATGAGTGTTTTAGCGAATAATGAAATTACATCATTCCTGGCATGCCGCCCATTGCACCCATGTCTGGCATTGCCGGTTTATTTTCTTCTGGTTTGTCAGCTACTACTGCTTCTGTTGTTAAGAACATTGCTGCAACAGATGCTGCGTTTTGAAGTGCAGAACGAGTTACTTTTGCTGGGTCTACGATACCAGACTCAAGCATGTTTACCCATTCGCCTGTTGCTGCGTTGAAACCAACACCTACTTTTTCGCCTTTTAGACGTTCTACCACTACAGATCCTTCTAGACCAGCGTTGATTGCGATTTGGCGAACTGGCTCTTCTAATGCACGAAGTACAATGTTGATACCTGTTGCTTCGTCGCCTTCAGCTGCAATAGAAGCTACTTTAGCGTATACATTCATAAGTGAAGTACCGCCACCTGCAACAATACCTTCTTCTACTGCTGCACGAGTTGAGTTAAGTGCATCTTCAATGCGAAGTTTACGTTCTTTTAACTCAGTTTCAGTTGCTGCACCTACTTTAATTACTGCAACGCCACCTGCAAGTTTAGCAAGACGTTCTTGTAATTTTTCACGATCGAATTCAGAAGTTGTTTCTTCTAATTGCGCACGGATTTGACCGATGCGAGCTTCGATTTGTTCAGTGCTTCCTACACCTTCTACGATTGTTGTGTTTTCTTTCGTTACCACAACTTTACCAGCGCGTCCTAAAGACTCAATTGTAGCTGATTTTAAGTCGCGGCCTAGTTCTTCAGTGATTACTTCGCCATCCGTTAAGATTGCGATATCTTCTAACATTGCTTTACGACGGTCACCAAATCCTGGAGCTTTAACAGCTACTACATTGAATGTACCGCGAAGTTTGTTTACTACTAATGTAGCTAACGCTTCACCTTCTACATCTTCAGCGATAATAAGAAGTGGTTTACCTTGTTGTACCACTTGTTCTAACACTGGTAAGATCTCTTGAATGTTAGAAATCTTTTTGTCAGTAATTAAGATATATGGGTTATCAAGAACTGCTTCCATTTTGTCAGAATCAGTAATCATGTAAGGAGATGCATATCCACGATCAAATTGCATACCTTCTACTACATCTAATTCTGTTGTGAATCCTTTAGATTCTTCTAATGTAATAACGCCATCATTACCAACGCGTTCCATCGCTTCTGCAATTAATTGACCTACTTCTTCGTCAGCAGCAGAAATAGCCGCTACTTGTGCGATAGAAGATTTACCTTCAATTGGCTTAGAAATTGTTTTTAACTCTTCTACTGCTGTAGCAACAGCTTTTTCAATACCTTTGCGAAGACCCATTGGGTTTGCACCAGCTGTTACGTTTTTCAAACCTTCACGAATCATAGCTTGTGCTAATACAGTTGCAGTTGTTGTTCCGTCACCAGCTACATCATTTGTTTTGCTAGCAACTTCTGCTACTAATTTTGCACCCATGTTTTCAAAAGCATCTTCTAATTCAATTTCTTTTGCGATTGTTACACCGTCATTTGTAATAAGTGGTGAACCAAATTTTTTCTCAAGTACAACGTTGCGACCTTTTGGTCCAAGTGTTACTTTTACTGCGTTTGCAAGAGTGTCGACACCGCGAAGCATCGAACGACGTGCTTCTTCACTAAATTTAATATCTTTTGCCATAATATTGACCCCCTTGGATTTTTTAAATATATAATTAACCGATAACTGCTAAAATGTCACTTTCGCGTAAAATCAAGTAGTCTGTACCTTCATATTTCACTTCAGTACCTGCATATTTTGAGAAGATGATACGATCGCCTGCTGCTACCTCTAAAGCAACACGCTCACCATTTTCAAGCACTCGCCCAGTACCTACTGCAATAACTTTACCCTCTTGTGGTTTTTCTTTTGCAGTGTCTGGTAATACAATACCGCTTGCTGTTTTTTCTTCCGCTTGAACAAGTTCAATTACAACGCGATCACCTAATGGCTTTAGCATGAACAATAACCTCCTCATTTTTCTATGTAAATTCTTTTATTAGCACTCAAGTCTACCGAGTGCTAACACACTTATAATAATAAATAATCTCAATTTCTTTTGCAAGTAAAAAAATCATAATTTTTTCTCAAATCACGATATAAACTTTTCTACAAAGCATCATTTTTTATAGAACTCTATATATGAATCAACGTTTCTACCTATCGTATGTTACAATAGGAAAGATACCATAAGTTGTTTTCTCTATTCGAACACCTTTTTCCTGTCTCCTATTTTATTTTTAAATAAAATTTTTTCATAAAAGCAGTACTTACATAATATTCGACTGGCTGATTACATGTAATCCGGCCTGATCTCATAAGATAAAATTAGAAAGGATGGTTATCCCACTTGAAAAAACAATATTGGTGGATTGTCGTTACATACATTGTTATGCAGTTATCAGGAATCATTGGCTTGCCCCTTCTCGCAAAAACTGGTCTATACGATAATAGAGGATTTACAGGTGAAGAAAAAATTCAACTTCTAACCGGTCATTGGGCTATTATTAGCTTCTTTATCGCATTATGTATTGTATTGTTATTACTTAGAACCGATATTCGCGATAGACATTTGGATACAAAACGCTCGAATATCCCTGCGACAATTGGTTGGATTTTTATTGGCTTCTTTATGGCATTTTTTGCTCAAACAATTGCAGGTGTCATCGAGATGCATGTACTAGGTATTAAGCCTGGCTCTGAAAATACCGCACATTTAATGGAAATTGCAAGAACGACTCCATGGTTCCTTATTGTTATCTCAATAATAGGACCTATTTTAGAAGAAATTGTATTTAGAAAGATTTTATTTGGTACATTATATAAAAAGTTCAACTTCTTTATCGCAGCAATTATTAGTTCGCTTGTGTTTGCTGCTATCCATTTTGATTTTACACACTTATTAATATACACTGCTATGGGCCTTGTGTTTGCCTTTTTATATGTGCAAACGCGTCGAATTATCGTTCCGATTATGGCTCATGTTGGAATGAATACAGTAGTCGCAGTAGTTCAAGTTTTCGTAAGTAATAACGAACAAATACAAGAGCTAATGAAACAAGCTGAAAAAATGCAAGGCTTTATCGGAGGATTTTTAACATGAGAAATTCACCTTTGTTCATGGCAGCACTATATTTCCTTCTTGGCTGCATCTTTGTAGTCTTTGCTATCATGAAAGCAACAGATACTGTTTGGAACATCTGGACAATACTGTTCGCTGCTATGGCAACAATTGACTTTAATCTAGCACTTCGATTGATTTTAGTTAAATTCATAAAGAAAAAACAGTAAAACGCAGAGGGATTCCTCTGCGTTTTACTGTGGATAATTTTTCAGAAAATAAACAAGCGTTTGTAATTCTACTGCTAAATCAATATGATGAATCCTTATTTTTTCTGATACATTTAACCGTGCCGGTGTAAAATTCAAAATACCGTGTACACTTGTATAAGCCAATCGATCTGCTACAGCTTGTGCAACGTTAGCAGGTACTGTTAGTATTGCCACTTGTATATCATTCGTTAGTCGCTCTTCCAATTCATCCAAATGATATACAGGAATTCCTCCGATTTCTTTTCCCACTTTCTCTTCATCGACATCAAATGCCATTTCAATTTTCGTATTATTATTTTTTGTGAAATTGTAATGTAAGAAAGCGGTCCCTAAATTCCCTACTCCAATAAGTGCCACGCGTGTTATATCATCTTGATCAAGCGTTTCACGGAAAAATGATAATAAATAGTTTACATTATATCCATATCCTTTTTTCCCTAACGCTCCAAAATATGAGAAATCTCTTCGAATTGTTGCGGAATCTACCTTCACCGCTTCACTCAATTCTGCTGATGAAACACGTTGCTTACCAGAAAGAGATAAATTTTGGATAAATCGATAGTATAGAGGCAATCTTTTGGCTGTGGCCTGCGGAATCTTTTGCTGATCCATATAACCTCTCCTCTCTTCCTATCTTTGTTCGTATACTTGGAATAAATACAAAAGTTTAGCACTTATAACATTCCTTGTATAATAAAGAAAGAAAGAAAAACTCTCTTTATTTTAAACTATACACTATTTTTAGTATGATTGAGAAATATAAACTTGGCAAAGTTAAGAATTTATTTGAGGTGAAAACATTGATTTTATTACAAGTGAATGGGCTTTCAAAATTATATGGTGCTGAAACAATTCTAGCTCATATTAAATTGGAAGTTCAAACAAAAGACCGTATTGCACTAGTCGGCCGAAACGGTGCTGGAAAATCTACATTATTAAAAATAATCGCTGGAGAATTGTCTTATGATAGCGGTGAAATAATAAAGCCGAAAGATGTTTCAATTGGCTACCTAGCTCAAAATACTGGATTAGAAACTTCTTTAACAATTTGGGATGAGATGCTAACTGTCTTCACACATTTACAGGAAATGGAGAAAAGACTGCGAAGGTTAGAGCATGAGATGGGATTAGAAGAAAACTTCTCAAATGCTGTCGTCTACGAAAAATTACTTCGTGAGTATGATCAGCTACAGTTAGATTATAAAAATCAAGGTGGTTATCAATATGAAGCTGATATTCGCTCAATTGTAAGCGGGCTCGGTTTCCCACCTGAAACACACCAAACAACCATTTCCACATTAAGCGGTGGACAAAAAACAAGATTAGCTCTTGGAAAATTATTATTAACGCGCCCTGATTTACTCATATTAGATGAACCGACCAACCATTTAGATATTGATACATTAACGTGGTTGGAGCAATACTTACAAGGATATCCTGGTGCGATCTTAATCGTTTCTCATGACCGTTACTTTTTAGATAAACTTGTTACTCAAGTATATGAAATTTCTAATAAAGAAAGTAGACGATATGTTGGCAACTATAGTAAATATTTAGAGTTAAAAGCTGCACAATATGAGCAAGAAATGAAACGCTACGAGAAACAACAAGAAGAGATCGCAAAACTTGAAGACTTTGTTCAAAAAAACATTGCACGCGCCTCTACAACGAAGCGGGCGCAAAGTCGACGCAAACAGTTGGAGCGAATGGAATTACTTACTAGACCCGTCGGAGATTCCAAATCCGCCTCGTTCCATTTCGATATTGAAAAACAAAGCGGGAATGATGTCCTCCAATTAAAAGATGTTTCAATTGGCTATGATGAGAATCCTATTATCAAACATGTAAATATGCGTTTAACTCGTGGCGATAGCGTGGCGCTAGTTGGGCCGAATGGAATTGGGAAATCTACATTATTAAAATCTATTGTGAACAAGTTACAAACATTACATGGCGAGATTTCTTTTGGTTCAAATGTATCTGTTGGATATTATGATCAAGAACAAGCAAACTTAACATCATCTAAGCGTGTGTTAGATGAACTATGGGATGATTATCCGCTAGCGCCAGAAAAAGAAATTCGTACACTACTTGGTAATTTTTTATTTACAGGTGATGATGTATTAAAGCCAGTCTCTTCTCTTAGCGGTGGGCAAAAAGCTCGATTAGCCCTAGCAAAATTAATGATGCAAAAGGCAAACTTATTAATTCTCGATGAACCAACCAACCATCTTGATTTAAATAGTAAAGAAATTCTGGAAAATGCATTAATTGATTATCCAGGAACCCTTTTATTCGTATCTCATGATCGCTATTTCATTAACCGTGTCACAACTACAGTCGTTGAGTTATCAACAGACGGTGCAAAAGAATATTTAGGCGACTATGATTACTATATTGAAAAGAAAAATGAAATGATTGAGCGTGCAGAATTTGCACAAAAAGAAGCAGAAATTTCTATTCCCAAAAACTTTGCACAAGAAAAGTTAAGCTATATGGAAGAAAAAGAACGTAAAAAGTTAGAACGTCAACGGATGCGAAAAATTGAGGAACTGGAGCAAAACATTTCTAAACTAGAAGAAGCAATCGAAGAATTAGAAGCTCAGCTCTGTCTGCCTGAAGTATATACAGACTACGAACGTGCAAGTGAAGTTACAGCAGCGAAACAAAACCTTCAAGAACAATTAGAAAAACATATGGGAGAATGGGAAAAATTACATATGTAACCTCTCCATTTATCCCACTATTTATGAGCAGTAAGATTCTCACCTTAAGATTCAGAAAGAAACAAGGAAAATCGGTGAGAATAAGTTGTCCATAACGGTCTAATTGCTGCGGATCTTTAAATAAGGTAGCTACATATTCTTGAGCTACCTTATTTTTTTACCTGCTCGAAGCAACTTTGTGTCATCAGATATCTTACCTATTCTTTTCTATCCACAACATTATACACATATCCACCTTTATAAAATAAAAGCTAAAGTCACTTTTCCACATTATCCACAAATACACAAAAAGTTATCAACATTTTATATTCACAATAAAACCCACATTATCAACAGATAATGTGGGTTTTATCCACAACTTGTGGTTAATTTTGTGTATAACTAATCTTCTATATTTAAACCCGGGTTTGCATTTAATGCGAACGTAGCACGCTTCCCTTGCTTATACGCAATAGTACCTGCCGCTGCAATCATCGCTGCATTATCAGTGCATAACGATAATGGAGGAATAATAAGCTCTATATTTTCTTTTTGTGCAAATTCTTCCTCTAATCGTGTACGAAGTCCTTTATTTGCTGCTACACCACCTGCTAAAAGCACTTGCTTTACATGATATGCTTCAGCTGCACGCACAGCTTTTGTTACCAATACATCTATTACACTTGCTTGGAAACTTGCCGCTAAATCTTCTGGAGCAATTTCTTCCCCGCGCTGTTTGGCGTTATGCACAGTGTTAATAACTGCTGATTTTAATCCACTAAAGCTAAAATCATATGAATCCGGCTCTAACCACGCACGTGGTAAGTCGATCGTTGGTTGCCCTTCATGAGCAAGGCGATCGATATGGGGACCACCTGGATACGGCATAGATAGTGTACGTGCAACCTTGTCATAAGCTTCCCCAGCTGCATCATCTCTTGTTTCACCAATGACTTCAAACGAACCATGCTCTTTCATATAAACAAGCTCTGTATGTCCTCCTGAAACTACAAGTGATAACAATGGAAATTCTAGCTCTTTAACTAAGCGATTTGCATAAATATGGCCGGCAATATGATGGACGCCAACAAGAGGAATATTATGAGCAAAAGCAATCGCTTTAGCTGCATTTACACCGATTAAAAGGGCGCCTACTAATCCCGGTCCTTCCGTCACTGCAATTGCATCAATATCTTCAAAAGAGAGATTTGCCTCTTTTAGTGCCTCTTCTAACACAACTGTAATTTGTTCAACGTGGTGGCGAGACGCAATTTCAGGTACAACGCCGCCAAAGCGCTTATGACTTTCTATTTGCGAAGCAACAACATTCGCTACTATTTCTGTTCCATTTTTCACAACTGCTACAGCTGTTTCATCACAGCTTGTCTCAATACCAAGTATAATCGTATTTTTTTCCATTATAAATTCACCCACATTACAAGACCATCTTCATAATTGTCTGTATAGTATCGTTTTCGAATTCCACCATTTTGGAATCCGTACTTCCGGTATAACTGTTTTGCTACTTCATTTGACACACGAACTTCGAGTGTCATTGTTTTCGCTCCCATTTCCTTTGCTTGTTTCATTACCTCTTGAAGCAGTGCATCTCCAAGTTTTTGGCCACGATATTCTGGTAAAATGGCTATATTGGTTATATGTGATTCATCAATAATAATCCACAATCCACAGTATCCAACTACTAAACCATCTTTTTCAACTACAATATACTGTGAATATTCATTCATTGTTAATTCACGGTAAAATGCATCAGCAGTCCAAGGAGTTGGGAAAGACGCTTCTTCAATCGCTACCACTTGAGCAATATCATCAGTTGTCATCTTTCTAAATGTAATACCCATTTTAATATCTCCTATTTCTTTTGGCTTTCTAACCATTTGGTCTCCGCTTCAGCTAAACGCAAATAGCTCGGTACAAATGTATGTACATTTTGCTCTTCTTTTTGTAAACCTAAAAATGCAAGTTCACTCGGTCTTGGATTATTCTTTGTAAAAGGAGCAAATATCGCTTGATCACCTAGATGCTCTACAATTGTTTTCTGATGCATTTTCACATCGTTACCAATAAATAAAACAGGTTGTTTTTTCTCTTTCAACATTTGTAACCAATCTACAATTAGAACAATACGATCATCTTCTATAGAAGTTAACTGTTCTTTCTCGTATGTATATAATCCTGTATAAATTTGTCCACGTCGGCCATCAAATAAAGGGCAAATAAGACCTTGGAAATTCGCTCCGTTCGCTGCTATCACTTCTAAACTAGATACGCCAACAATTGGTATTTGTAATGACCATGCTAATGTTTTGGCAACTGTTACACCAATACGCACACCTGTATACGATCCTGGACCAGCTGCTACAACAATCTTATTTAGTTCTTTCGGTTTGACATTACATTCCTTTAAAAGTTGATCTACAGCTGGCATAAGGCGTATAGAATGATTCTTTGTTAAATTTGTAATGATTTCCCCGATAACAGTATCTCCCTCAATAAGAGAAACACCCATTACGTAATTTGAAGTATCAATTGCTAGTACTTTCATTTTGTAATAGCTCCTCACATAATCTAATATAGCGGTCTCCTTCTGGTTCTAATACAATCTTTCTTGTATCATTTCCAGCATGAAATATGCTAATTTTTAATTTTTCATTTGGTAAATATGGCTCTATTAAGTGAGCCCATTCTACAACTGTTACCCCTTCACCAAAAAAGTACTCATCAAATCCTAAATCTTCTTCGCTTTCCGCTAAACGGTATACATCCATATGATATAGTGGTAATCTCCCTTTATACTCTTTAATAATGTTGAAAGTTGGGCTATTTACCACTCGCTTCACACCAAGACCTTTTGCAAGTCCCTTTGTAAATGTAGTTTTACCCGCTCCAAGATCGCCTTCTAAAATGAATACATCTTGCGCTGTAACAAGTTTTCCAAGCTTTTCTGATAATTGCTGTGTTTCTTCAGACGAAGTTGTTGTAACTTCATATTTATTCAAAGGTTTCACCTACTTTACTTACAATATTCTCTGCTCTTTATTATACAGGCATTTTGAACATATAAAAAAGACCTTAGGAGTATTCCTAAGGATTAGTTTGACTGTCTCTATAAGTTTTCTTAAAAATAAATAAAAAAATACGAAACAATCTGTTTCGTTCTTTTCTTTGTATAAAATGGCGGTCCCGACCGGGGTCGAACCGGCGATCTCCTGCGTGACAGGCAGGCATGTTAACCACTACACCACGGGACCATTTGGTTGCGGGGACAGGATTTGAACCTGCGACCTTCGGGTTATGAGCCCGACGAGCTACCAGACTGCTCCACCCCGCGATGATATAAAGCTTGGCGACGTCCTACTCTCACAGGGGCAAGGCCCCAACTACCATCGGCGCTAGAGAGCTTAACTTCCGTGTTCGGTATGGGAACGGGTGTGACCTCTCTGCCATCATCACCAAACTATTGAAGGGATATTCCTTCAAAACTAGATAACATTTGCTTCATATTGAATCCAGCTCCAGCGACTCTGAACAAGTCGCTTCCGCTTTTTTATTGGTTAAGTCCTCGATCTATTAGTATTCGTCAGCTCCACGTGTCACCACGCTTCCACCTCGAACCTATCAACCTGATCATCTTTCAGGGATCTTACTAGCTTACGCTATGGGAAATCTCATCTTGAGGGGGGCTTCATGCTTAGATGCTTTCAGCACTTATCCCTTCCGCACATAGCTACCCAGCGATGCCCTTGGCAGAACAACTGGTACACCAGCGGTGCGTCCATCCCGGTCCTCTCGTACTAAGGACAGCTCCTCTCAAATTTCCTACGCCCACGACGGATAGGGACCGAACTGTCTCACGACGTTCTGAACCCAGCTCGCGTACCGCTTTAATGGGCGAACAGCCCAACCCTTGGGACCGACTACAGCCCCAGGATGCGATGAGCCGACATCGAGGTGCCAAACCTCCCCGTCGATGTGGACTCTTGGGGGAGATAAGCCTGTTATCCCCGGGGTAGCTTTTATCCGTTGAGCGATGGCCCTTCCATGCGGAACCACCGGATCACTAAGCCCGACTTTCGTCCCTGCTCGACTTGTAGGTCTCGCAGTCAAGCTCCCTTATGCCTTTGCACTCTACGAATGATTTCCAACCATTCTGAGGGAACCTTTGGGCGCCTCCGTTACACTTTAGGAGGCGACCGCCCCAGTCAAACTGCCCACCTGACACTGTCTCCCGGGTCGATAAGACCCGTAGGTTAGAATTTCAATACAGCCAGGGCGGTATCCCACCAGCGCCTCCACCGAAGCTAGCGCTCCGGCTTCAAAGGCTCCCGCCTATCCTGTACAAGCTGTACCAAAATTCAATATCAGGCTACAGTAAAGCTCCACGGGGTCTTTCCGTCCTGTCGCGGGTAACCTGCATCTTCACAGGTACTATAATTTCACCGAGTCTCTGGTTGAGACAGTGCCCAAATCGTTACACCTTTCGTGCGGGTCGGAACTTACCCGACAAGGAATTTCGCTACCTTAGGACCGTTATAGTTACGGCCGCCGTTTACTGGGGCTTCAGTTCAGAGCTTCGCTTACGCTAACCCCTCTCCTTAACCTTCCAGCACCGGGCAGGTGTCAGCCCCTATACTTCGCCTTACGGCTTCGCAGAGACCTGTGTTTTTGCTAAACAGTCGCTTGGGCCTATTCACTGCGGCTTTCCGTTAAGAAAGCACCCCTTCTCCCGAAGTTACGGGGTCATTTTGCCGAGTTCCTTAACCAGAGTTCTCTCGCTCACCTTAGGATTCTCTCCTCGCCTACCTGTGTCGGTTTGCGGTACAGGCACCTTTTATCTCGCTAGAAGCTTTTCTTG
>NC_009674.1:155000-255000 GCF_000017425.1 Bacillus cytotoxicus NVH 391-98 | reverse complement strand
AATATGCAAATGATAATGGCATAGTTCATGCTTAATGATTCCAATCAATTCTTCTCTCCCGTATAATTTGTAGTAATGATAATTCAGTTCTATATTATGACTTTTTAATACATATCGCCCGCCTGTTGTCCGTAATCGCATATTAAATGTCGCTCTATGTAAAAATGGCATTTCAAAATATCGTAATGATATTTCTTCTACAAGTCTTTGAATTTCTTTGTCATTCACCTGTATTCCTCCCAAATGAAAAATAAATTTACACTTTTCTTGCTTTTGATACATATATTAAATAGTACATATACCCATCCTCATACAAAAGGCAGAACTTCTATAAAGTGAAACTTTAATCAGTAGGTTTCTTCATCTCTACTGATTATAAACTTTCACCAACCGGGCTGTTTGTTACCGGCAGTAGGGCTTCCAACCTATCTTCCTTGCTTCTCTCTGCATCTTGAGGCGAGAGTCTTACTGTCCTAAAATGGCGGGATAAATGATAGAAGTCTCTTCCCTAAACTCTTATAGGGCGTTTCTAACACAACACATCTATATGCCTTTTCACACAAAGAAACTACTTATTTGAGTAGGATAAAACAAGGAGGGATACGCGTGCCCACATGGCTTCGAAAACAAATGCAGCGTGCATATTTTGAAAAAAACCGGTATCAAATTAAGCTTTTAAATGAATGCTGGTTTTATTATAGCAACACAAATCAAAATTCGACTGCACTTCCACGTTCCTAACGAATACTTATTTTTTTATCACGCAAACTACCATAAAGAAAAGAGAGCAATCTTTTCTGCTCTCTTTTCTTTCTTACTCGATAGGCAACATGGATAAAGCTACACGTCCCTTTTTCATATCCACATCATCTACCCATACCTTTACAATTTGTCCAACCGACACAATATCTAATGGATGCTTTACAAATTGCTTACTTAACTTAGAAATATGTACCAATCCATCTTGCTTCACACCAATATCTATAAAAGCACCGAAATCAACAACGTTTCGAACAGTCCCTTCTAATTCCATACCGCGCTTTAAATCTTCTAGTTTCAAAATACCTTTTTTAAGCAACGGTTTCGGTAATTCATCACGTAAGTCGCGTTCAGGGCTAATTAAAGCATCTATAATATCCATTAAAGTAGGTTCACCGATATTGGTTTCTGAAGATAATTTCGAAACGTCTACTCCTTCTAAACGTTTTTGTAGTTCTGGTGTTCCTACATCTTGAATTGTTAACCCTATTTTGTTTAATAGCAATTCAACATTCTTATACTGTTCAGGATGAATACTTGTTCGGTCTAATGGGTTTTCTCCTTCTAGTATCCGTAAGAAACCGATACATTGTTCATATGTTTTCGCACCTAGTCGCGGTATTTTCTTAAGTTCTGCACGATTTGTAAATTTTCCATTCTCTTCGCGTTTTACAACAATATTTTTCGCAACTGTTTTGGATAATCCTGATACATATTGCAATAGTGGCACCGAAGCTGTATTTACATTTACCCCAACTTGGTTAACAGCTGTTTCTACTACAAATGTTAATGATTCGTTCAATCTCTTTTGCGATACATCATGTTGATATTGCCCCACTCCAACTGATTTTGGATCTATCTTTACCAATTCAGCAAGCGGATCTTGTAAACGACGACCAATTGAAACCGCACTTCTCTCCTCAACTTGTAAATCCGGAAATTCTTCACGTGCTAAATCAGAAGCTGAATATACACTAGCTCCCGCCTCATTGACAATCATGTAAAATACATCTTGTTTAACATCTTGCAAGGCATCCACAATAAATTCTTCTGTTTCCCTTGAAGCTGTTCCATTTCCAATTGCAATCATTTGTACTTTATACTGATTTATAATAGAAAGAACTTTCTGTTTTGCATCATCGTACTTTTTCACAGGCGGATGCGGATAAATGACATCAATATGCAGTACCTTTCCTGTATCATCGACTACTGCTAATTTACAGCCTGTTCTATATGCAGGATCTACCGCCAATACGACTTTCCCTTTCATAGGCGGCTGCAATAATAAGTTACGCAAATTCTCAGCAAAAATATGAATCGCTTGCTCTTCTGCTACTTCTGTTAATTCCTTACGAATTTCCCTTTCAATCGACGGCTGAATTAAACGTTTATATCCATCTTCAAGCGCTAATTGTACATACATGGCACTTTTCGAAGATTCATCACAAATCACTTTCTTATGTAAAAAACGAAGCACTTCTTCTACAGGCGGCACAATAGAAACTTTTAATATCTCTTCTTTTTCACCACGATTCATAGCTAGCACACGATGTGGTACAATTTTTTGGATTGCTTCTTCATAACCGTAATACATCTCATATATGTTCTTTTCATCTTTTTCTTCATCTTTCACAGAAGAAGAAATCATTCCCTTTTTAAACGTAACATTTCGAATCCAAGTGCGATAGGAAGCGTCATCTGAAATCATTTCCGCAATAATATCCTGCGCTCCTTGCAATGCGTCCTCTGCCGAGTCCACTTTTTTCTCAGTATTTATAAAGGACTTTGCTTTAAATAGCGGTTCCTCTTTTGAAAATAGCAATAACCATTCTGCTAACGGCTCTAGCCCTTTTTCCTTTGCGATCGTTGCTTTTGTTCTTCTCTTTTCTTTATAAGGACGGTATAAATCCTCTACTTCCTGTAATTTTGTTGCAGCAATAATCTGTTGGTGCAACTCTTCTGTCAATTTACCCTTTTCCTCGATTAGACGAATCACTTCTTCTTTTCGCTCTTCGAGTTGCATGACATACTGCCATCTATCTAAGATTGCACGAATCTGCACTTCATCTAAAGAACCTGTCCATTCTTTTCGGTAACGAGCAATAAATGGAACTGTGTTACCCTCTTCTGTTAATTGAATCACATGACGAATTTGTTTTTCAGTAAAGCCTAATTCTTTTACTAACATTTTCATTAACACTTGACGATTATCTACCATTTCCATATATAATCGAAACCTCCTCTAATAAAAAAAGTTGCCCCTACAAAGAGCAACTTAAACTGCCGATTTAAAAATCTATTAGTCCTAAACTAATTTGTAAAGCCTCATCTACACGAATCATCATCACTTCATCTAAATGTGTGATTTTGTCCGTTAAGCGTTGCTTATCAATTGTTCGAATCTGCTCGAGCAAGATCACAGAATCCCTCTCAAATCCGTACTTCTTCGCATCAATCTCCACATGCGTGGGCAATTTTGCTTTCTGAATCTGTGCAGTAATCGCTGCTACAATCACAGTCGGACTAAAACGATTTCCGATGTCATTTTGAATGACAAGAACCGGACGAACGCCTCCTTGCTCAGAACCAACAACTGGGGAAAGGTCTGCAAAATACACGTCGCCGCGTTTTACAATCAAAATATTACCCCCCGCTTACTAAGCGTTCTACTGTATGAGCTGCTTCATACTCTGCTAAGAAAGCTTCAGATGCAATACCAAGATTAATTTTTCCCATTTCAATGTACCCACGTCGCATTGATTCATGTTGGTAGCGTTTTTTCGTCTTATGTTGACGCAATAACAGTTGTGTTGCCTGGCAAATTAGTTCATGGCGATTCTTATTCTCTTGTTTTCCAATCCCGTCCAATTCCGTCACCACTTGCTTTGGCAACCGAACCACGATTTCAGTAGTTACACTTGATTCGGACACAAAAATACACCTCCACCGTCAACTACACACTCAAATATATATGACACCTATTGTAATAATACCATTGTATGGAGCCTGTTGCAAAGACTTCCTTATTCCTTGCTTATGTTTTCCAATTCACAAACAAAACATTCATTCTCTTTTATTTTTCCTTTTCTAATTTCAACATCATATAATACCTTTATGCCTACGAGCTAATCTTAAATACTTCTTTTATATATCATTCAAATAGTTGATTACTTCTACTACTTTCCCATTTCGAATGAATATACGCGGTACACGAAAACTAGTCGTTGTTATAATCTCGTAATTAATCGTACTTGTGTACTCCGCAACTTCTGCTGCGTGAATATATTCACTCCCTTGTTTGCCAATAAGTGTGACTTTTGTACCAAGAGAAACTTTATAAGGAAGACGCAACATCAATTGGTCCATTGTAACTCTACCTACAATCGGAACTCGTTTTCCATTTACAAGCACTTTAAATCCTTGTAATCTTCTAAGCCAGCCATCCGCATAACCAATCGGTATGGTAGCAATCCACTCCTCCGTCCTCGTCTGATACGTAACACCATAGCTAACCCCATCTCCTTTCATAACTTGCTTAATATGTGCAACAGTTGAATGAAGAGAAAGGGCCGCTTCTAATTGTATTGGTAAAAAAGGGCTTATTTCTATAGATGGTGTTACCCCATACATTGCAATTCCGATCCGAACAGCATTAAATGTAATTCCATGGAATCTCAAAGTAGCTGCACTATTCGCTGCATGAACAAGCCTCGGACTGACTCCAAGTTTTTCCAACCAACTCAGTTGCTCTAAAAATGTATTGTATTGTTTATCAAAGTACGATGTCTCTACTTCGTCCGCTGTTGCAAAATGTGTATAAACTCCTTCAAACTCTAGAAATGGAGCATTTTCTAAACTTCTTAAAAATCCTTCTAATTCCCCGCGCTCACGAATCCCAATTCTCCCCATACCACTATCAAAGTTAAGATGAAATTTCATTGAAACTGGACTATTCCAAAGTTTTATCGCTTCTTCCACCCATTCTTTTTGAAACACAGTTAATGTAACATCATGTTCCGCAGCTACATTTACATCGCGTGGCGCTGAGGGACCTAATACTAAAATAGGTGCTGTAATACCTGCACGCCGAAGGATCAAAGCTTCATCTAAAAACGCAACTGCTAATCTTGTCGCTCCGGCCTCTAATGCTGTTTTGGCTACTGGTACATAGCCATGTCCATATGCATTCCCTTTTACTACAGCAAAAATCTCTACATCATCTCGGATTAATTCTTTAATGCGCGTAACATTGTTATAAATTGCATCCAAGTCTACTTCAACCCACGTATCACGGTAAAACGATAATTCTTCCATAAAAAAACACTTCCTTATATAAGATATACGAAGCTTATTCTTTTATATGCAACTTTTCACGAAATCCATTCCTTGAAGTAAGAAAAAACGTGGTGTATATATCACCACGTCTAAAAAAGGTCATTTCACCTGCTTTTCTGTAACAGAACGAGCAACCATTAACAACTCTTCTTGTTTTAAACCTTTAGACACAAGCATATATTCCACTCCGTTATGAGACCATGTTAAGGAGTCCTTTGTTAATGCGCCAATTGTAAAGCCTAGGTCAACTAACTCTCCACTTACACGAATTGGCGACGAAGCCTCCGCAGCTTTTGCCTTTTCTTGTATTAAAGTAAAAGATTTCTTCTCTCCAGTGTATGTGAGAATCGCACGCTTGCCACTGTCTGTCTTTAACTCTTTCTCTTCTTTTAAAACAACACCTTGCGGGGTATCGCGCGGATATAAAATAGCAAATGACTTATCTTCTTTCACAGTTGTTTGTACATCCATTTGTGCTCTTGACATATTTTGTTTCATATCAAAAGCACCTTTATCAAATTTTGCATCAAATTTCACCTTTGAGAAGTCGACTTTCACAAGAACATTTTGATCGTTATCCATTAGTTTTACTGAAACAGGTGCTAAATCACTCTTATTCAATTTTATTTCCTGCTGTGGTAACATGTTTTGATGATGATAATTCGTTTTTGTCTTAAATACATAGTATTTATCGGTCTTTTTAAACGAGAGATTCTTCTTATCCTTTAAGATGTCCCTTACAAGCGACTCATATAAATAAGCTTGACTGCTATTTTGTGGCCAATCGCTTTGGAAGCGAAAACTTTTATTAAGAGATGGTGTTAACACAAACACACCTTCATTATTTCTTAAAATAATTTGACTTTGATCTTTCTTCGCATTTTTCAAATTCACACGGTAATAAGCAGGCTCTTTGTGCCAAACTTCTACTTTGTACTCTTGCGGCTCATTTCCCGTCTTAATAGACAATGTTGCTTCAGCCTGGTAGCTCTTCATCCCTTTCACTTTCGCTTCTAAATCCCGCACAACATCTTCCTGTTTCTTCTCCATACAACCCGCTAGCACAAAAACGGTCAATAAACCGACAATCACTAAAAATAGCTGCCTTTTCATCATTTCAGCCCCTTTGCCCCATAAATAAATGGAAGATATTTCTTCCCTATCGCTACCTCAAATATATGAGACAAAGCTTCAAAATATGCAGACTAGCATGACGGGCTTTCTAAAACAACTTGAGCAACTGCGAATTCTCTACTATGACTAATGGATAGATGGACAATATATTCCGTATTTGTAAAAAGTACTGGTTTCCCTTTTTGATCATTTTTTATTTCAATATCTAAAAAACTCACTTCTTTTCCAATACCCGTTCCAACAGCTTTAGAATACGCCTCTTTTGCTGCAAATCTTCCAGCTACAAATTCTACAAGACGCTTCCCCTTTAACTTAGCAGCAACGTCGCGTTCTGTTTCAGTCAAAATCCTTTCTATAAAGTTCAGTTTTCCATTTATCATCTTTTCAATTCGATTTAACTCAATAATGTCTATCCCAATACCTAGAATCATTCTAACAATCCCCTTCTTCTATTTCTCTCTCTTCATTCATATTGTAAGAATAACAGAGAATCTTTCCGATGCAAAAGGTGGGATTATAAAATGCCAAGGATATTGCCATATATACGAATCAGCTCACAACCCGTCACCTTCTCTTTACTCTTCTTACAAGTGTTTATGATGCTATTGGGACATTTTTTCTTCTCTACTTTAGCCGCCTACAATGAATACATATCTAATGGAGAATGGTGGCGATTTATAACTTCCCTTTTTCTTCACGTCGACTTTCAGCATTTTCTTTCAAATATGATTTGTTTACTTATTCTCGGCCTTTCAATTGAAAAATACTTAGGTAGCATCGCTTTTTCTATTATTTTTTTTACCGCTGGTATTAGCGGTAATATTCTCTCTTACCTCATTATGTCCATTACATATATCCATACTGGGGCATCCGGTAGCATATTTGGTCTACTCGGCGCACAACTTTTCATTTTTTACAGCCACTATCGCGATGCAAACGGAAAGGAACTCATGTTATTTTTTTCAATTCTATTTATCCTTCTCCTCTTTACTTTCTTTCATTCTTCTTCTAATCCTATCAGCCATTTAACCGGTCTCTTAATCGGTGGTATTTTGGCACCTTTTTTACAAAACACGCGTTAATGTAGAACTTATAGAATGGAAGGGCTCTCACTATGCTGCATCTTCTCTTTTTAGTATCATATATGCACAAAAAAAGGATGATTCAAAAATCATCCTTTTTTTATTAAGCTTGTGGCTTACGGCTATGATGCTTTCTTTCACCACGTCCATTTGAAGAGCCAGAGCGACCTTCACCTTTACGACCACGGCTGCGATTACGATCGCGATTACGGCCATCACGGTCACGACTACGGTTGCGGTTACCATCACGATATCCGCCGCTTCGTTTCTTAGAACCACGTGAAATTACAGGCGGTTCTGATGTTAAAGAGATTGGCGTTGTATCCGGCTCTTTTGTCATCATTTTTAAAGCAGCTGCTACAACCGCTACAGAATCATTTTCTTCTAACATTTCTTCTGCAATACGCTTGTAGTATGATAAATTGTCATTTTCAATTGCACTTTGTAGTTTTTCCGCAATTAGACGTTGTTGCCCTTCTAATGCTTCATCCAGCGTTGGTGCTTTCATGCGATCCATTTTACGCTTTGTTGTACGCTCGATATTTTTCAATTGTCCCATTTCACGCGGTGTTACAAATAACATCGCAAGACCCGTTTTACCAGCACGTCCCGTACGGCCAATACGGTGAACGTATGATTCTGGATCTTGTGGAATGTCAAAGTTGTATACGTGCGTTACACCTGAAATATCAAGACCACGTGCTGCTACATCCGTTGCAACAAGAACTTCAATAGAACCTTCTTTGAATTTACGAAGTACGGACATGCGTTTCGCTTGTGTTAAATCACCATGAATCCCTTCCGCTGCATAACCGCGTAAGTTTAGTGCTTCTGATAATTCATCAACACGGCGCTTTGTACGACCGAATACGATTGCAAGTTCTGGAGATTGAATATCTAATAAACGTGTTAATACGTCAAATTTTTTCTTTTCTTGTACTTCTAAATAGAACTGCTGGATATTTGGCATTGTTACTTCTTTTGCTTTTACTTTAATGTGCTGAGGCTCAGTCATGAAACGCTCCGCAATGCGACGAATCGGCTCTGGCATTGTCGCTGAGAATAATAGCGTTTGATGCGTTTCTGGCACATCTGTTAAAATCGCTTCAATATCTTCAATAAAGCCCATGTTTAGCATTTCATCCGCTTCATCAAGAACAACCGTTTCTACATTTTGCAAACGAAGTGTTTTACGATTGATATGATCTAAAATACGTCCTGGCGTACCAACAATAATGTGTGGACGTTTTTTTAGTGCACGAATTTGACGGTTAATATCTTGGCCACCATAGATTGGTAAAATACGAACGCGCTTATGTTGACCAATTTTATAAAGTTCTTCACCTACTTGAATTGCTAATTCACGTGTTGGCGCGATCACAATTCCTTGAACCATTTCTTTATTTGTGTCCACTTTTTCTAATAGTGGTAATCCGAATGCAGCTGTTTTTCCTGTACCTGTTTGCGCTTGCCCAATAATGTCTTTACCTTGCAATGCATGTGGAATTGTTTCAGCTTGAATTGGTGTAGCCTCTTCAAAGCCCATTTTTTCAACAGATTGCAGTAAAGAATCGCTTAATCCTAATTCTCGAAATGTTGTCAATGTTACTTCTCCTTTTCTTATCCTAGTACTTATCATTTAAAAAAAGGCTTTTTCCGTGTTTGCGGAAAAGCCCTTTTCCTGAATGCTCACGTATATAAACGGGCGTATATTCGTCACGAAAATACTTCTAAACGTTATTACACTTTATCAATTATAAGTTTTGTATGTGTAAAAAGCAAACCCCAACTGTTACCTTATTTCATAATATAGGGCTTTTTTCTTCACTTTCTCTTTTCAACTTTCACTGTAAGCGCTTATTATAAGTTTCTGCTATTTTCGTGATGAACATTCCTATTTATATACCCCAATTATTTCAACATTGTAATGATTTCTTCCATTTTCATCCCGCGAGATGCTTTCACCAACACGACATCTTCCATATCTACAATATCTTTTAGATTTTTCACTAATTCTTCCTTATTGTCATACGCCTTCACACGTTCATTTGGGAAATTAATTTTTGCTCCTTCAGCAATTTGAGCTCCTAATCTACCATATGTGAATACATAAGAAATTCGTGCAGGATCAATGAGCTTACCTACCTCATAATGAAATTGTACTTCTTGATCTCCAAGTTCTAACATATCACCCAGAACAACAATCTTTTTAGCAAACCCATCTAAACCATTCATCAAATGAAAAGCAGCTTCCATTGCAGTTGGACTTGCATTGTACGCATCATTAATAATTGTTAATCCGCTATTTGTTTTTACAACTTCCATACGCATTCCTGTCATTTGGAGCGTCACTAGACCTTGTTTCATTTCTTCCCATGTCACCCCAAAGTATTTCGCAATTGCCATCGATGCAAGTGCATTATATACATTATGCTTCCCAAGAACAGGCAAATAGAACAATACATTTTCATCTCGGTTCATTGTAAAATGCGTCCCAGTTGCTTGTAATGTCACAGAAGTTGGATAATAATCATTCGCTCTAGCATCTCCAAATGTAATCGTCTCTACCGCTAAATCCATCTTCGGTACGCGATTTGTTAATAAAGGCTCATCCCCGTTATATACAAATACTCCACCTTCTTGTAATCCGGTAACAATCTCAAGCTTCGCTTCTGCAATTGCATCTCGAGAACCTAAATCCATCAAATGAGCTTCGCCAATGTTTGTAATAATCGCTGCATTCGGACGAGCTAACTTAGATAAAAATTCAATTTCTCCTCTACTAGACATTCCCATTTCTAAAACAGCAATTTCTGTATCCTCTTCCAAATTTAAAATCGTAAGAGGTAGGCCGATATGATTGTTAAAATTACCTTCTGTTTTTTGGACTTTAAATTTAGTTGCAAGAAGACTCGTCACAATATCTTTTGTAGATGTCTTACCATTACTTCCTGTTACCCCAACAACTTTTACATTCAATTGATCACGATAGTTTTTAGCTAACATTTGCAATGCTTCCAATGTATCTTCCACAAAGATAACTGGCATATTCGCAGGTGGGTTTTGTACATCTCTTTTCCAAAGTGTAGCTACAGCACCGCTCTCTATTGCTTTCTCTACAAATGAATGACCATCAAAACGTTCACCTTGAATTGGCACATATACATTCCCTTTTTCCATTTTCCGTGTATCAATTGAAACACCTTGCGCAGTCATATCAAAATATTTCTCTGCTAAGCCTGTTCCATTTACCATTTTCTCGATTTGCTTTAACGTTCTTTTTATCATATGAAACACTCCTTATATAGGGGAAGCACTATTCTTGTGAATAGTGCTTCCCCCTTTTTTTGTTAGATTGTATATTTAATTTTTTGTTTTTCCTTATGACGCTCAATTGCTAAACGAATTAATTCTTCAATTAACTCTGGATATGACAACCCCGTATGTTGCCATAATAACGGGAACATGCTAAATGGTGTAAATCCTGGCATTGTATTTACTTCATTAATATAAACTTCGCCATCTTTTGTTAAAAAGAAGTCAGCTCTTGTTAAACCCGCACCATCCAAAGCTTGGAATGCACGAATTGCATCTCGTTGAATTGTAGCTGTTTCTTCTTCTGTAATTTCAGCAGGGATAATTAATGCTGTATCACCATCAATATATTTCGATTTATAATCATAGAATTCTTTCTTAGGTACGATTTCACCTACAACAGAACATTTCGGATCATCATTTCCTAAAACGCCCACTTCCACTTCACGACCGATAATATTTTCTTCTACAATAATTTTACGGTCAAATTGGAAAGCTTCCTCAAATGCTTTCTCTAATTCTTCACGATCTTTACATTTATTAATACCAACGCTTGATCCAAGGTTTGCTGGTTTTACAAAACATGGATATCCTAGCGCTTCTTCTACTTTTTCATAAGCTTCTTCACGATTTTTCTCCCATACACTGCGAACGAAAGATGTATATTTTGCCTGGTTTAATCCAGCCTCTGCAAAAATATTTTTCATCACAACTTTATCCATACCAGCAGCTGATGCTAACACACCATTCCCAACATATGGTATATTCATTAATTCTAATAGTCCTTGTACCGTTCCATCTTCACCGTTTGGCCCGTGTAGCAATGGGAAAATAACATCAATTGCTTCCTCTTGCTTAGAAGCAGGTGCAGGGATAATTTCTGTACTTAGTGATACCGGAGAAATGGCATTCGCTTCTCCACTCATTTGTAAAGCTTGCACACTTGTTACTTCGCCTTCAATGCGTTCCCCACGCATCCATTGGCCTTGCTCTGTAATATAAATTGGATGAATCTCGAATTTTTCTTGATTTAATGCTTTAATAGCAGCTAGAGCTGTTTGTAATGAAACTTGATGCTCTGCTGATTTCCCACCATATAATAAACCTAATTTAATTTTCGTCAATGAAATCACCCTAACCAATTGTTTTCATTTTTCTATTTTAGCACTTTTTATAAAAATAGGTAGTTCTATTTGAAATAAAATGAAACTTCCACAAATAATAGAAAAGCACCGTGTATTGGTTTCTCTATTAGAAGTATATAATGTGAAACTTTAATCAGTGGGGGGCTTCATCCCCCACTGATTATGATCCTTCACCAATCGGGCTGTTACGGGCCTCCCTACTCCCACCTATCTTCCTTGCTTCTTTCTGAATCTTGAGGCGGGAGTCTTACTGCCCTAAAATATGAAAAATTCATTCCTTTTGTGTATGTCACCTATTCATTATAAAGATTGCTTTACTGCATTTTCCTTTTGCTTCTTTTCAACAAGATGATCTAATGATATGTATACAAGACCTGCTACTATGCAGCCTATCGCTAAAATTGTAAATAATAAGTGCCCTAATAAGCGGTCAAGTAACACACCTCCTAAAAGAGGCCCAAACGCATTCCCTGTAATCCATTGCAAACTTGCCGCACCCATATATGTCCCGCGTAAATGTTCCGGTGCTAAATTAGCAACAAATGTCATTTGTACAGGAGACATAATCATCTCTCCTAATGTGTATACAGCATATATAATTAGCAATATGATGAAGAGAACTGTCACATTGGTTCCAAAGTTGCCAAACCATTTTGGTACCCATCCTATAAAAAACAAACCAAATCCAAATAGCCACGCACCATATAACATCGTCTTCCCAACCGGCTTATCTGTTGCCCATTTAGAAATTTGAAATTGAAATAAAACAACTAGTAGGCCATTTAAAGCCATTAAATATGGGTACGGATTATTTTTCCCCAATATATCTTTCATTTCATTATCAAAATGAAGCGGGAGCATTCCCTCCGTTTGAGAAAATCCCATTGAAATAATAATTCCTGCCAACAAATAAACCATTAAAACTCTATCTTTTAAAACAACTCTCCAAACAGAACCTCTTTGCTTACTTTCACCTTTTGATTGGGCAATCTGAGCTTTCGGCATTGTTTCACGAATCAATAGGAAGACAAGTAATGCATAAAACAACATAGTAGATGCTGCAATCATAAACACAAGGTCTTTTGATAGTATAACGACCAATGAACCCAGAATCGGTCCAATTGCTGCCCCAATATTATGTCCCATCCGCAATAGACCATATGCCTCTGTTCTTTTTTCAGGTGCAGTAACATCAGCTACCATTGCAGACGCCGCTGGATGAAATAACGAGTTACTAAATCCCAAAAGAATAGATAATATAGCATAAGGAATAAATCCTTCTATAAATAAAAAGCCGAGCATCAAGAGCGCATTACTAGCCATCGAAAAAATCATAATGGGCTTTCTTCCATATATATCAGCAATTCTTCCCCCTATAAGAGAACCGATACTCGCTGCGATAGGAGAAAGCGCCATAATAATTCCTACCTGAAATAAGGAATCTACACGATCTTTTAAATACAATGCAAAAAACGGCATCAACATCATCATCGCAATTCCATTTAACGTTTCTCCTATAAATCGAATCCATACATTACGATCCATCCCTCTCAATTCACGCCATGTTTCCTTCATGTTTTTCCCCCTTTATTTAGCCATTTATTATGTTATAACAATTACAGAAAAATGTAAATTTTCAAAACACATATCCTGTTATTGTGAAAAACACACGACGCTCATCATTTATTACATCGTATGCAGCGCGTACATATTGCAGCATTACACCTCAATCAATCAAAAATAAACAAACATTATATCCCTATATCTTTTTTTGGTTATTTTTGCTATTCTATACATTGTCGATTCCAAAAAGAAAGAGCATGTTCATTTTTTGAACATGCTCTTTCTTCTATTTAACTGTATACGAATTTTCTTCAATCCAACTATACATATACTTTTCATCTTCTATTTCATGCGCTTGTTTTACAATGCGCAGCGGACGGAATGTATCAATCATAACCGCTAATTCAATTGTTTCCTTTTTCCCTAAACTCGCTTCTGTTTTACCTGGATGCGGTCCATGAGGAATTCCACTTGGATGGAGTGTAATAGACCCCTCTTCTACCCCCTTCCTACTCATAAAGTTTCCTTCCACATAATACAGAACCTCATCACTATTCACGTTACTATGATAATACGGTGCTGGAATAGCCTTAGGATGGTAATCATATAAACGAGGTACAAAAGAACAAATAACAAAATTATGCCCTTCAAACGTTTGATGAACTGGTGGTGGTTGATGAATACGGCCTGTAATCGGTTCAAAATCTTCAATATTAAAGACCCATGGATATAAATATCCGTCCCACCCAACGACATCTAACGGATGATGACCTAAAACATGCTTATGCATAAATCCACGTGATTTTGTCATAACGACAAATTCACCCTTTTCATCATATGTCTCCAGTTTCTCTGGACCGCGAATATCCCTCTCGCAGAAAGGGCTATGTTCTAATAACTGACCATACTCATTTCGATAACGACGCGGTGTTGTAATTTGACTATTCGCCTCTACAACAAGAAACTTAGATTCACCTTCGTCTGGAATCATTCGATATATTGTCCCGATTGGAATCGTTATATAATCTCCTTTGCGATAATGAATCGTTCCAAACATCGTTTCGATTTTTCCAGTTCCATGATGGATAAATAACATTTCATCTCCATCACCATTGCGGTAAAAATAGTCCATTTTTTCCGTCGGATGTACAACACCAATTAATAAATCTTCATTTCCTAATATAAAATTTCTACCACTTATTACATCGCCTTTCTTTTGATTCTCCTTCGTACGAAAATGACGATGCGAAAGCGCCCCCTCTTCTTCATACTGTAATTGACAAGAATACGCTAATGTAGCGCGCTCTACTTCTGTCGGCATATAGTGATGATATAAAATGGATTGTGTACCCGAAAAACCTTTTGTTCCCATTACTTGTTCACGGTAAAGTGATCCATCTTTTTTACGAAATTGTACATGTCTTTTATGGGGAAGTTCTCCCATGTGACGATAATACATGGTCATCACCTGCTTTCATCTCTTTTTTAATTGTATTACGCAGTGTACCTAATCCTGTAATTTCAAGTTCTACTACATCGCCATCTTGTAGCCACTGCTCCGTCCCTAATTCTAAAATGCATCCAGTCCCTACTGTTCCAGAACCTATTACATCTCCAGGGTATAACGTAACATTTTCAGAGGCACGCTCAATCATTTCTGCAAACGTATAATAAATATCTTGAAAATTCCCTTTGGATAAGAGATTTCCATTTACACGGGCGGTCATTTCCAAGTTATAACGATCCTGTAATCGATATATGTCCAGCTCATCTTTTGTAACAAGATAAGCACCTAATGAAGTGGCAAAATCTTTTCCTTTTGCTGGCCCAAGCCCTACTTTCATCTCTTTTGCCTGTAAATCCCTTGCACTCCAATCATTCATAATACAATAACCAAAAATATATTCTTCCGCTTGTTCACGCGGAATATCTCTACCTTCTTTCCCTATAACACAAGCAATTTCTAATTCATAATCAAGCTTTTCGGTATTCTTTGGTCCAATGACAACATGATCTGGACCGATTACAGCACGGTGATTCGTAAAATAAAAAACCGCAATATCATACCATTCAGGAACGACATCTAAACCACGACGCCCACGGGCTGTTTTGACATGTTGTTCAAAAGCATAGAAATCGCGTATACTGCTCGGATTTGGAAGTGCAGCACAAAGTTCCACATGTTCTAAAGGGTATATACCACTTGTCGGCTTTTGAATACGACGTGCAATCTCTAAGTGCTCATTCGCTTTCTCTAAAAAAGCCAGCATTGTAGAAGGAAGTACGCCACCACTTGCTATATTCATATCAATCACTTGATCGCCTTCTAGCCACCCTGCTCGCATCTCTTGTGAAGGAAGACGAAACGTAACAAATTTCATCAATACTCCTCCCTGCTTATCATCAAATAACGTATCCACCAGCAGTCCGATTTCTTACTGGTGGATATACATTTTATAGGTTTCCGCGACGTTCTTGCTCTCTTTCAATTGATTCAAATAACGCCTTAAAGTTCCCTTCTCCGAATCCACGAGATCCTTTACGCTGAATAATTTCAATAAATAAGGTTGGACGATCTACAATCGGTTTTGTAAAAATTTGTAGTAAGTATCCTTCATCATCACGGTCTACTAAAATCTTAAGCTCTTTTAATTTTTCAACTTCCTCATCGATTTCTCCGACACGTGCCGTTAATTCTTCATAATACGTATCTGGTGTGTCTAAAAATTCAACTCCATTGGCACGAAGCGCTTCAACTGTTTTGACAATATCATTTGTTAACAATGCAAGGTGTTGTACACCCTCACCATTGTAAAACTCTAAGTATTCTTGTATTTGCGACTTTCGTTTCCCTTCTGCAGGCTCATTAATCGGGAATTTAATACGACTTCCATTTGTCATAACTTTTGACATCAACGCAGAATATTCCGTACTAATATCTTCATCATCAAAATGAATCATTTGTTTAAAGCCCATAACATTTTCGTAATAGCTAACCCATTCTTCCATTTTCTCAACGTTACCGACAACATGGTCTACAGCAATTAAACCTGCTTCTTCTGATGGGACTTCGAACTCAGCTTTTTCATAGCCAGGCATAAATGTTCCTTTATAGTTTTTACGCTCTACAAGCGTATGAATTGTATCCCCATACGTACCAATTACTGCTTTTTTTATTGCTCCATTCTCATCTGTTAACTCTTCCGGAGGGGAAATTGCAACAGCACCTCGTTTCACAGCTTCTGAGTATGCTTTCTCGACATCGTCAACAAGTAGCGCAACGTCTTTTACCCCATCTCCATGAAGTTTTACAAATTCTGCGATACGATTATCACTATTTAATGCTCCAGACACAACAAAGCGCATATTTTTTTGTACAAGAACATAAGATACCTTTTCGCGGTTTCCTGTCTCTAATCCAGAATAAGCTACGATTTTGAAGCCAAATGCTCTTGCAAGATAATAACTTGCCTGCTTTGCATTTCCTACATAAAATTCTACATGGTCTACATCACGTACTGGGAAAAAATCCTCCATTTGTGCAGTCAACGCATCCATAGATTGTTGTTTCATAACTTTCTCATCCCCCTGTAAATGAATTGAATATTACATACTTACAACCATTCGAAAACTCTTTCAGATACTAATAGCAAATTAGTTAGCAAGCTAACAAATTTGCGACTTTTTAATTTTTCTATTTTTTCTGTCAAATTCCTCTTTTTTTCTCCCACATAAAATTCGACTTTTTTCTATCTAAAAGTTAGCTCATTTCCAACAAAACACTCAAAAATAAAAAAAGCTCTAACATATTATCAATAATTAATATGTTAGAGCTTTTATCTTGTTAAAATAATTGTTCGAATCAAATATGAAAAATTCTTTCTATTTCTATTCATCATACAAATACATTTGCAAGGAATACGATTAACATTGTTAACACGGCTGCCCCACTTGCTGTGCCTAAAAAATCCATCTTTGTTACTTGTAATACTTGTTCCATATTCCTCATGCTCCCTTCCTTTTATTTATATATAAAGTATAAAAATTTTATTATACTAAAACACTTGAAAGAAATACGATAAGTGCTGTTAATACTGCTGATCCTAAGAAATCCATCTTTGTTACTTGTAATGCTTCTTTGTTTTCCATATTGTTCATGCTCCCTTCGTTTTGCATATGTATTTCAATTCTTACACTAAAACGTTAGCTAAAAATACGATGAATGCTGTTAATGCCGCTGCCCCGCTTGCTGATCCTAAAAAATCCATTTTCGTTACTTGTAACACTTGCTCTTTGTTCATATTTTCCCTCTCCTTTTATATGCATCTCTATATCATTTTGAAGAAATGATTGATTCATAGTTTTTATCTTTTCGTTACAATAATTCACTCCGTGTAACGTTTGTAACATTAATGTAACATAACTCCCTTTCATCCGCAACATCATTTGCAAAATTTATGACGTTTTTTTTACAAGATAATAAAAATATCTACTAATATCCTTTTATATAAAGGATTCTATCGTTTTATTGTTTGTAATGTAAATGTAACATTTGTATTACACTCATAAAAATAAGCGTACTAAAGTGAAACTTTAATCAATAGGATTTTCTTCATCTCTACTGATTATGAGCCCTCACCAATTGGTCTGTTACGGGATAAACGAATGATAGCGATTTTTTCCTATCTCTCCTTAAAATAGATTACTTCCTGACTTCTACTTTTTATCTCAAAGTTGATATATTTCCTTAACATAACTATGTATAATAAAAGCAAAGAGGTGGTCATTTTGAAATTAATCGCATTAGATATGGATGGTACACTCTTATCATCTAATCTTGAAATCTCCAAAGAAAACTTACAAGCAATTCATGCTGCACAAGAAGCTGGGCATATTGTAATGATTTGCTCTGGTCGTGCAAAAGAAGATGCTTTAAAAGTATTGGAAGAATATAAGTTATCACTTCCAGTTGGAGCAAGCAATGGGGCAATTGTATATGTGGATGGAAATGTAATTAATTCTCGCTGTTTACAAAATGATAAAGTATACAAGCTTGCAAAATTACTAGAATCTGAAGGTTTTCCATATAAATTATATACAAACCAAGGAGTCTATGCTCCTTATAATTGGAATGAACAAGTTATGCGTACATTTGAAGAAAATAAGCATGAACTTGACATTACAATAGAAGAATTGGAAAGAATTACAGAAAAACAAAAAAAATCGAATCTAATTACTGATTTTCAAAAAATCGAAGATGTTATAAGTAATGCAGACTTAGAAATATCTAAATTCTTTATTTTAACTTTCCATGCCGGACACCGCTCGGCACTACTACAAACTTTACAAAAAGATAAAGAGATTATGGTTACAGCGTCAGCACCAACAAACTTGGAAATTATGGATAAAGACGGTCATAAAGGAAATGGACTACGAGAAATGGCGGCACATTTCAACATTCCGCTTAGAGATACCGTGGCAATCGGTGATAACTTTAACGATGTGCCAATGCTTGAAATAGCAGGTCTATCTGTCGCAATGAGAAATGCCGAAGAAGATGTAAAGAAACTATGTGATGTAGTGACATTAACAAATGATGAACATGGCGTTGCGTACGCAATTAAACAATATGTATTAAAACAACCTTCATCCAGCAAGTGATAAAAAGGCTCTTTCACCATTTGAAAGAGCCTTTTTATTTACATATGATGACAAGCAACGTGATGTCCTTCCTCAACTTCTCGAAATTCTGGTACAGCTTGCTTACAAATATTTGTTGCAATTGGGCAGCGCGTATGGAAACGACAGCCTGATGGTGGATTAGCTGGGTTTGGAACATCACCTTGCAAAATGATTCGTTCACGCTTCACAGTTGGATCGGGAATTGGCACCGCAGATAATAACGCTTTTGTATACGGATGAAGTGGATTCGTATACAATTGATCACGAGAAGCTGTTTCGACAATTGTCCCTAAATACATAATCCCTATTTTCGTACATAAATGCTCAACAACGCTTAAATCATGCGAAATGAATAAGTAGGAAAGACCTTTTTTCTCACGCAACTCACTAAACAAATTAATAATTTGTGCTTGAATCGATACATCTAACGCTGCAACAGGTTCATCGGCAACAATAAATTCTGGATCTAATGCCATCGCCCTTGCAATCACAATACGCTGGCGTTGTCCTCCAGAAAATTCATGCGGATAACGATCTATATGATATGGGGCTAATCCACACAATTCTAATACTTCCAACACTTTTTCCCGAACATTTTTCTTTGTTGCTAAACCATGAACTAACATTGGTTCACTAAGCGCTTCACCAATTCGCATCCTTGGATTTAATGAACTAAATGGATCTTGGAATACAAGTTGCATATTGGGGCGATATTTTCGCAGCTTTTCTTTCGATAACAAGTGAATATCTTCCCCTTTAAATTTCACTTCACCTTCTGTTTTTGGAACGAGACGAAGAATGGTTTTCCCAATCGTCGTTTTACCACTTCCAGATTCACCAACTAGACCGAATACTTCACCTTTATTGATTGCAAAGCTAACTCCATCTACTGCCTTTACATGTCCAATTGTCCTTCTAAATACACCGCCTTTCACCGGAAAATACGTTTTTAAATTCTTTACTTCTAATAATGGTTCACTCATCTCTCAGCACGCTCCTCATATAACCAGCATGCTACTTTATGGTTATTTTCATGTTCCTTAAGGTCTGGCGCTGCATTTCTACATATATCCATACAATGCTCACAGCGACCACTAAAGTAGCAAAACTCCCCTAATCCAACTAAGTTTGGAACTTGCCCAGGAATTGAATACAGTTTATCTGTTCGTTTTCCCATTACTGGCTTTGACTTTAATAAACCTTTTGTATATGGATGCTTCGGATTTTGGAATAGCTCTAATACTTTCGCTTCTTCAATGACTTTTCCACCATACATCACAACAACATAATCCGCCATTTCTGCTACAACACCTAAGTCATGTGTAATGAATAAAATAGATGTTTTGAATTCTTCTTTGACTTGTCTTAGTAAATCTAAGATTTGCGCTTGAATTGTAACATCAAGAGCTGTTGTTGGCTCATCAGCAATTAACAATTTAGGATTACAACTAAGAGCAACCGCAATCATAATTCGCTGTAACATTCCGCCGCTTAATTCATGTGGATAGGAATGAACAATCTCATCTGCACGTGCAATCCCAACCTTCCGAATGAGTTCAATTGCTTTTTTATATGCTTCATTTTTACTAAGAAGTTCATGTTCTCGTAATGTCTCAACAATTTGTTCCCCAACAGTAAATACGGGGTTAAGAGATGTCATTGGCTCTTGAAAAATCATCGTTATGTCATTTCCTCTTAAACTACGAAGCTCCTTCTCTTTCATTCCTAACAGGCTTTTTCCTTCGTAAAGAATGTCACCACCAACAATACGACCGGATTCATCAATAAGTCCCATAATAGATAAAGCTGTTACACTTTTCCCGCATCCTGATTCACCAACCACACAAACAATTTCTCCCTCTCGAACAGAAAAGCTCACATGATTAACAGCTTTCACAATCCCCTCTTCTGTTTGAAAGTGTGTTTGTAAATCTTTTAATTCTACTATTGCTCTGCTCATTCTTTTCACCTACCGCTTCATCTTTGGATCTAATGCATCACGAAGTGCATCACCAAGTAAGTTAATTGATATAACGGTTATAAAAATAGCAAACCCTGGTGGAATCCATAACCACGGACGCTTTTGAAAATCAATTAGTGAGTTTGCTGCATGAATCATATTCCCCCATGAAGGTGTAGGTGGAACAACTCCAAGACCTAGATAACTGAGTGCTGACTCCCCTAAAATAGACCCTGCAACCCCTAAGGTAGATACAACTATCAATAACGGTAATACGTTCGGAATTAAGTGATACACAATCTTACGATAGTCTTTCAACCCTAACACATCAGCTGCTTGCATAAAGGATTGTTCCCGAAGCGACAAAATTTGTCCTCTAACAAGACGAGCGAGTCCTGGCCAACCCACCAAACTTAAAATAATCATAATGACATAAAGACGGTAGTTTGATGGGATTTTCCACTCTGATAAAATCGCTCCCATTATAATGAGTAAAGGTAATCCTGGCATTGACATTAAAATATCGGCAAGGCGCATAATAACGTTGTCAACAATACCTCGATAAAAACCAGAAATGGCACCTAATAAAGCACCTAAAATTACCGATAGAACCATTGATGCCAAGCCAATTGTTAGTGATATACGCCCCGCTTGCATAAGCCTTGTTAATACATCTCTTCCAAGTTGATCTGTACCAAGCCAATGTAACAAGCTAGGTGGTTTATTTATTAAAGTAACTTGTATTTTTCCAGATGCATATGGTGAAAAGAATGGTCCAATAAAACAAAATAAAAACATAAAAATTAATGCATAAAACCCGACTAACGCCATTTTATTTTTCTTAATTTTCCTATGGGCCTGTCGCCATGGCGACGATTCATTTCTTCTTTTCTTTTTCTTCTTTATCTCTGTAGTTGTTGTAACAACTTCCATCTCTCTCCCCCCTTTACTGCAACCGAATGCGTGGATCCACAACAGCATATACAATATCCGCTAAGAAATTTGAAACAATCGTTAAAACAGAAAGAAACATTGTAAAGCCCATTAATACTGTATAATCTCGAAAATTTAATGCCTCTAATTGAATGCTTCCAATTCCAGGCCAGTTAAAAATTTGTTCAATAATAATTGCACCAGAGAATAATCCTGGTAGTTCAAATGCAAGCAATGTAATAGCTGGTAAAATGGCATTTTTTAGTGCATGTTTATAAATAACAGCCTTCTCCTTGAGCCCTTTTGCTCGTGCTGTGCGAATATAATCTTGTCTTACAACCTCAAGCATACTTGTTCTAAAATAACGAGTTAACGACCCTACACCAAGAAGTGTCAAAATAAATACTGGTAGGATCATATGTCCAGCAACTTCTAAAACATAAGCAAAACCGGTTGAATTACTACCAACATCAATCATTCCACCTATCGGTAACAAATGAAAATCTACAGCAAAGACTTTAATCAGAAATAAGCCAATAAAGAATGACGGAAATGACATTGCAGCAAAAACTCCGACTGTCACAAGCTTATCGAATAAGGAGTGCTGTTTTGTGGCTGAAAATACTCCGACAATAAGCGCGATTAACCAAATTAAAAATAAAGCTACAATCGCTACCATAAACGAATTCCAAATAAATTTATTTAATAGCGATGTTACAGATTCTTGATATTGCAAAGAAAAACCAAAGTTCCCTTGTAATGCATTACCCAACCAATGAAAGTAACGTTCCATAATTGGTTTGTTTAACCCATATAGTTCCCTCAGCTCCGCAGCTCTTTCTGGCGTAATCTTCGGATTCGAATCAATATAATCCCCTGGTAAAAGTGCGAATAAGAAGAAGATAATAATAGATGTACCAAACAGTGTAGGGATCATTTGTAACAACCTACGAATGATATATGTTTTCACCCTTCGTCTCCCCAATCTTATGTACTTAAAATAGAAGAACATTTTTTCATTCAGCGTTTCGAATAAAAAAATGTCTTCTATTTATACGGACTTATCTTTATTTTTCAATTGATAATACAGGTAAATTAGAACTAATGCTGTCATATTTTTCAGGATCAATTCCTTTTATATTTGCGTTGTAAGCTGTAATCATTTTACGGTAGTTTAATAGAATAACAGGTGGATCATCACTTAATTCTTTATATAGTTCTTTATAAATCGGTTTTCTTTTCTCGATATCAATTGTTTCAAGCCCTTTTTGAATTAACTCATCAACTTTTTCATTTTTATATCCTAGCGTGTTTCCATCACCTTCAGATGAATAACCACTAACTGGTTCGCTTGGATCTACTGTAATTGGAGTTGCAACAGCAGCTAAATCATAGTCACCCTTGTTCACTTTTGAAAGCATCGTATTAAAATCCATAAACTCTGGGTTAAACTCAATTCCTATTTCTTTATAATTCTCTTTCGCAATCGGGATGAATAGATCGCCCTCTTTTGCTGAACTTCCACCATAATATGTTACTTTTAATTTTTGACCGTCTTTTTCCCGAATTCCATCCGAACCGACTTTCCATCCCGCCTCATCTAATAATTTCTTCGCCTTTTCTTTGTCATATTCATACTTATTAATCCCATCTTCTGTATAAGCCCACGAAGTTGGATGAATTGGTACGTTTGCTACCGTACCGTAACCTTTCAAGGCTGTATCCACATACTTTTTACGATCTAATCCATAGATAAGTGCTTGTCGAACTTTTTTATCTTTTAAATATGGCTTTTTACTATTTATTTTTATATAAGAGAATGAAGATGCCGTCTCAATTTCAATATTGGCAAATCCTAAGCCTTTTACTTGTTCTAAAATTTCATCACCTGTTCCAACACCTGTATAGTCTATCTCACCTGTTTGGAATAGTTGAAATTTCGTATCTGCTGACGTAATTTTATAAATAAAATTTTTAATTTTTGGTTCTCCTGCATAATAATGTTCATTCGCTACGAAACGAACTTCTTGCCCAGGAATATATTTTTCAAATTTATAAGGGCCGGCAGCAAGCGGTTTACCATACAGCTCTTTTAAATAATCTAAACTTGTATTTTGTTTATAGTCCTTACCGTAATATGCCTTCGATAATACTGGTCCTCCTAAAGCGAGTAAAGCTTGAGAATTTACTTTCTCTGTTGTAATTGTAATTGTTTGTGGGTCAATAATTTGAATACCTTCAATAGCATTTGCCTTCCCTTCTCTGTAATCTTTTCCCCCCTTAATCGCATATTGCAAAATAGAATCGCTACCTTCATATGCTTGATCATGTAAAAGCGTTAATGTGAATGCTACATCATCCGCTGTTAACGGTGAACCATCACTAAACTTTGCATCTTTACGCAAGTGGAATGTGTATGTTAATTGATCGGAAGAAACATCCCATTTTTCCGCTAAATCGGGAACTGGTTTCCCTTGTTTATCTGTTGTAACAAGGGAAGCAAAAATAACAGATGTTACGTTGCCATCCCAACCGTTCTCTTGAAAATATGGTAAGAAAACACCCCCTGGTTTCGAAATACCAGCAATCAGCGTATCCTTTCTGTTTTTTGCTTTGTCCGGAACTTTCGTCTTATCTGTAGCTGCGATTTTTTCAACTTTGAGATTCTTCAAGTCCTGCTGCTTGGCAGGTTCCGTTGAAACCTCTTCTTCGCCTCCCCCACAAGCGGATAATACAAGTGAACTACCTAGTAAAATCGAAAATACACTCGCCCATCTTTTTGACTTTTTCTCCATTGTCCCCACCTTAACTTTCTTAAGTATTTCTTAAATCGCCCTCAAAAAACTATAAAACCCATCGGAAAAATTTGTTTTATCTTTTAAAAAATAAGTGTTCGTGAGGGGGTAATAATTTAATTCATATATTTCCTATAGGTTTTATTTATATTAGATTACACCTCTGATTATTTTTTGTCAATTCATTCTATTTAAATATTTTTAATTTTCTTTCTTATACACTTCGAAAATGAACCTTATGTATAAAATCATAAAAATTATTCTATTTTTTCTTTCCTATGCATAAACTACTAACAAATGACCAAAAAGGGGGCGAAAATATGGACAAACTATTCCAATATGTCTTGCACTATGTGGCATTGACAATCATGATTGTGGGAGCATTGCTTTTGTTCCCATTCTTTCCAAAGTTCGTCCTCTTTTTAGCATTCTTTTTCATACTTGGAATGGCTATTATTATCTCCTTAGGAGAGGACGATACACAAAAAGAAAGCAGAGCTCAGCGCTTAAAGCTGTAAACTCTGCTTTTTGTCATTCATAACGTATTCTTGTTAAACCAATGATAAAAAATACGCCTGCAAACAACAGTAATATGCAAATCTCCCCCGTTATATCAATGAAAGTTCCACCTCTTACAATTAATTCAGTAAATCCGCGCATTGCCCACGTTTGCGGAACGAAATTGGCAATTTGTTGCATCCATTCCGGTTCAATTTCAATCGGCCAATATAGACCGCTTATCATACATGTTGAAATCACAACAATATTTCCTAGCGCAGATTGTTGATCGGCTGTTTTTACAATACTCGCTACTAGCAGCGCCAATCCAATGACCGCTAACAGTAATCCCGATACAAGCATAATAATTCCCAGCATATCCCCCCATTGAACATCAAATAAACGATTCGTTAATATCATCAAGACACCAAATTGAACCCATCCGATTAAGAAGAATGACAGTATATATCCGCCTAGTATTTGAGCTTTTGATGTAGGAGTTTCAAGCAGGCGAGACCATACTCCCATTTGCCTTAGTTTCAAAATCGTCCCTGTTGCACTTAGCATAACAATCATAACAAATAAAATAGAAAACCCTGCTGCACGTCCTGCCATGTGATTCAAATTTTTCTTCCCTGCTATAGAATCTTTTTCAATTGAGACAGGTTCTACTTTTGCATGAATACTTTCATATACATCCTTCCAAGAAGTTCCCCTTGTTTGTTCGAGTTTTTTTGCTGCTGCTACCTCAATTTTCATTTTTTTAATCGTACTTTGCAGAACTTGCTCTACAGAAGAACTTCCTGTAAAATCAGCGCTTGATTGAAATTTAATTTTTCCCGACTCTCCAGCTATCACATTCTCTTGAAATCCCTTTGGAATGATAACAATACCCGAAGACTTCTTATTTTCAACTCTCTGCTTTGCTTCTTGATCAGTTCCTTTTTCAATCGTAATGAAATGATTCCCTCTCAGTTCTTGATAATACGAATGAGATAACTTTGACTGATCATAATCTACTAAACTAATCTTTACTTTTTCGTCTCCACTTCCCCCTAACAAACCTCCGAATATGAATGTAAAAATGATTGGCATTCCAAACATGAGTATATAGCTTTGCGGTTTCGTGAAAACTTGTTTTAACTCTAACGAACAAAGCGCCCAAATTTTTTTCATTTCTTCTCCTCCTATCTCATGCGTAGACGAACAGTTCCAATAATTACTGAAACAAATCCTGCACTAGCCAAACTTAAGATAACTGGAAGTAATGTACTCCAAGATGTACCCGACATAATGTTTAAAAAACTTGTCAGCGCCCATTTATTTGGAGCAATATGAGCAATGGTTTGAAGACTATCTGGAAACGCATAAAGCGGCAGCATAGATCCGCCTAATAGAGCAAGTAATTGAACTCCAATCCCCCCCATTAAATCTGCCGTCTTCTCTTCATGAATCCATGCTGCAATAAGCATCGATAATCCAGAAACACAAATGGCATAGGAAGTTCCTACTGTTATCATCTGAAATATATTCTCGCCCCAATTCACATGAAATACATAATGAGTAGCCAATACAAATACTCCAAATTGAATAAGAGAAAATAACAATGTTCCAAAGAATTTTCCTAATAAAATAGAGAATGAACTTGTTGGAGTACTGAATAACCTTGCCAACGTTTCTGTTCTTCGCTCCGTTATAATAGATTTCGCACCAACTGTTATATTAAATAATAAAAACATGACTACCATAGCTGCTGCATAATATTGCATGGCAGTGACTGTCTTTTTACCGATGGTTCCTTTTTCGACTTCATCTCTATCGGAAGTAGCTACTGTTTGTAAATTCGTACTCACTTCTTTTGCGATTTGTTCTATATTTTTAGGTTGCGACTTTGCTAACTCTGTAATAACAACCTGAGTAGAAACTGCGATGGTTTGTGCCTGTTCTGTAAAAGAACGAATAACCGATTCAGCAATTTTTGCTTGTATACCTTTTGCTGGATTCGTCATTAGTTTTGCTTCTTTTAAAGTTCCTTCTTCTATCTGTTCACTCCAGCCGCTTGGTATGATTACCCCAACATCAATTTTTTGTTTTTTTAATAAGTCCTCTAGCTCACTTTGTGATGTTACCATTTCTACTTTTATATCCTTCTCTATCTCTTTTGATTGCAATATGTCTTTTCGAAGCATCTCACCAAACTCATCCGGGCCTTCTTGATAATAGCCGATTACTGTTTTAGGTAGTCCTCCGTTATCAAATATGTTACTTAGTGCCGATCCTAAAATAGCCGTGAGCAATAATGGCATTAGTAACATCATCATAACTCCGCGCCGATCGATGATACGAATCTTTACATCTTTCCATGCTACAATGAGGCTTTTCATAACATTCTCCCCCTAATCGCGAAGTGACCGCCCTGTTAATTGTAAAAAAAGGGCTTCTAAATTTGGTTCTTGCACTTCAAGTTTTAAAATTTGCGCTCGATTTTCTACCGCTACCGAAACAACAGTACCAACAGCCTCTCCATTCTGCAATCCAATATCAAAAGTATTTGTCTCCTCATGGATAACAACCCGTTCTACAGTAGGAATTGCCCTTAATTCTCTCAATAACTTCTGAGTGAAATGATTCAATTGTACTTTCACCATAAAGCCATCTGTCAAACGATTACATAGCTCTGTTTTTGTTCCTACTGCAATCACTTTTCCATGATCAACAATGGCAACTCGTTCACATAAATGCTCTACTTCTTCCATGTAGTGACTTGTATAAATAACAGTCATACCTTTTTCATTTAATTTCTTTACTGTTTCTAAAATATGATTTCGCGATTGTGGATCGATTCCTACTGTCGGTTCATCCATAATTAATAACTCTGGTTCATGCATGAGCGCTGCTCCAATATTAATTCGGCGTTTCATTCCTCCTGAAAATGTTTCAACTTTATCTTTCGCTCGATCTTGTAATCCTACATATGCAAGCACTTCATCTGATCGTTTCTTAGCAACAGCTCTACTTAATCCATACATCTTTCCCCAAAAAATTAAATTCTCTTTCGCAGAAAGCGTAGGATATAAAGCAATATCTTGTGGAACAATTCCGATTTTCCTTTTTATATCTAATGGATACTCTTGTACAGACTTTCCTCCAACTTTAATATCACCACTATCATAAGGAATGAGCCCGCAAATCATCGCTATCGTCGTTGACTTTCCAGCGCCATTTGGCCCAAGTAAACCAAATATTTCCCCTTTATGCACTTCAAAAGATATATTCTGTACAACCTCTCTCTTTCCGAAAGATTTCACAATATGTTCCACAGCTAACATGACGTTTCATCCTCCTTGCATTCATCTACAGTTCCATTGTAAAAAAATGCCCCCTCTCTTCCATCCTTCCTCAGATAGAAATGTAAAATAAAAAAGCAGCATCATTGGCTACTTTTTTCGATTTCTCTATGCTAAAAGTCATGTGTATGTAGTAATACCATATCTCACTGCATATATAGCTGCTTGCGTCCGATCTCTAAGCTCTAACTTACCAATTAAGTTGGAAACATGATTTTTTACAGTACCCTCTGTAATAAACAACTTTTCAGCAATCTCTTTATTATTAAGTCCAAGGCCGATTTCCCTTAATACATCTATTTCACGTTCTGTTAATTGTTCTATTTGATTTGGAACACTTTGTTCTGATGTGTCTACAACTTTTGTTCTTTTTAATTCCTTTACAATTTGCGCTGTTATATCTTGCGGAAGAACAGCACCTCCGCCATGGACTGTTAATATTGCTTGAACAATCGCATCTGTCTCCATATCCTTCAATAAATAACCACTTGCACCTTGTTCTAACGCCTCAAAAATAAGTTCACTATCATTAAACGTCGTTAACATAAGTACTTTGACTTCTGGAAATTTTCCCCTTACCAATCTTGTTCCTTCCACCCCATTTACTCGAGGCATTCGAATATCCATCAAAATAATTTCAGGTTGCAGTTTTTCTATTTTCTCAACAACTTCATCCCCATCACTTGCTGTCCCTACCACCTCAAGTTCTGGGCGCAAGTTTAATAACATTGCTAAACCGTCACGAATCAATGGCTGATCGTCCACAATCATAATACGAATCATTTCGTTCCTCCTATTACCCATGTTTTTTCTTTTAACGGGAACTCAGCTTTTAGCCGAAATCCCTTCTCTATCTCACTTTCAAACCGAATTACTCCTCCATGTTCCTCTATGCGTTCTTTCATGTTCATTAATCCAAAACCAGGGCTCACTTCATTCATGCCGATGCCATTATCAGAAATCGATAACATTACTGTTTCACTGTCACAAAATAATTCAACTTCACATACACTAGCTTTTCCGTGACGTTTCGCATTTGTTAAAGATTCTTGCATAATACGTAGTAGAGTTGGCTGTAATGATAACGGAATAACAATCGGATCTCCTTTTAATTGAAAGGTTACTTGCACTGTCGCCGCTTTTGAAAACTCCCTTAACATTTCTCGCATACTCTCTACTATATTCCCTAAATTCTTTTCTTCCTTTAGTGCACGTACCGAAGCTCTTACCTCTTGAAGAGATTTCTTAGCTAATTCATGGCATGTACGCAAAACATCTTCTGTCACATTTGACTTTTGTTTCCATAAAGCTTCGGCAAGTTGCAGTTGTACAAGTAAAGCTGTCATATTATGACCTACTGTATCATGAATTTCTCTAGCAATATCGTTTCGTTCCCGAACAGCAGTTAATTCTTCTACTTCTTTAGCATAAAGCCGTAGTTGTTCATGTGCTTCTTTTAAAGCCGTATGAGATGATATTAATTTTTCATACTGTTCATCAACCGTTTGATGTGCTACGGTCAGTTTTCTTATTAAACTCCCTACTAAAGCACTAAAGAGTACAAACATAAAGTTAATGGCGTTTGTATCCAATTCTACCTTCCCTGTATATTGATATGTATATAACAAAATAGAAAACCAACATATAAAGAAAAAACTCACAAAAAAATATACAACTTCTTTCCGCCATGTGTGAATAAATATTCCTACTGCTTCAATCCCAAATATAATCAAGTATAAAGATGTTTCAGGAAATAAAAATCCAAGCATTGCTGTAACAATTCCATTGGTTAGAAATATATAAAAATCACGTTTTTTTCCTTTTTGTGGCTGAAAGAGCAATACATGATTCAAAATATAAATGAAACATGCCATACCAATAAATACTTGCAAACCTATCGTTCCACGTGAAACATTGTTGATATATACTAAACAGATCATAATAATCGTAATGATACGTGCATACTTTAACATACAATTCTCCTCGCATTTTAAAATGTGGATTTCACCTATAACAAAAAAATTATACCATTTTATTACAAACAGATAGATGAAAAACAAGTCACCTCTCTTATATTTTTCATAATGTATCTTATTCTCCTCACTTTAATGTTTGAATAATCATTTTTCTGAAAATAATGAAGATAGACTAAACATTTCACAATATCACATCTAACCTTACAAAACTGTTATGTTCACGTAATGGAAAGCGATAGTGCGAAATGATGCCTCCCTATACAATAAAGATAGAAACAAGAGATCACAAAAGGAGGAAATAATCATGATGAAAGAAATCGTAAAAGCAATCCTTGAGGTGTTAGTGAACGGACAAGCAGTTGTAAAAGAATTAAATCAATGATAAAAGGAGGAGTAAAGATGATGAACATGGTTAAAATGATTCTTCATGCTTTAATTGATGCAAAAGCTGTTAGCCAAGAATTAAATCAACAATAAAAGGGGAAAAGGGATATGCAGAAAGCCATCGTTATAAACATTTCCTTATGTGCAACAGGCAATCAAAAGAAAAAACTATCGAGAACATAAAAGACAAGATATCCAATACATATAGGTATCTTGTCTTTTATGTTTTCTTTTCATAAAGGGATTCTACTAATTTAGAAGAAATAAAACCGCAATTGAAACGCAAATGATACGATTGGACTATACGAAAAACAAATATAAATAAAAAGAATAGAGGCTACATGCCCCTACTCTTTTACGATTCCTTTATTTCGGTAGTATACTTCTTGCAAACCTTCATTATACTTCATATTTTGATCCGTCCACTCTGTCCCTAAGTTTCCTGGCCATCCAGATGTGTTCGCTATATATTTTAATAAAGCAAAATCGGTTAACCCTTTTTGTACTCCTCTTTTATAACCTTTCAGTAGATGAGGCATCGCAATTTGAGCATTTGTACGAGGATCTTTTAGTTGTTCATCTGTTACATGCTCTGGAGCCAGTCCACCACCGCGATGTAATTGAAACAACCCAAATGAAGTACCATTATCTCCAACACTTCTTGGGTTCAAACGACTTTCATGTTCAGCAATTGTAAGAGGAATCCATTCTGGGAGGTTTACCTTCTTTGCTTCTTCTATAATAATTTGTTTCATTCGCTTTGCTTCTTCTGAATCGCTATAACTTGTCTGTTTTGTCAATCTTTCCATTCCTTCAGTTTCACCTTGAAAATATAAATACATTCCAAGAACAACTAGAAATCCTACAAAGAATTTTTTCACTGCTTTTACCTCTTTCTTTGCTGAATTTTACTCCTTTTCATCCTTCTATCTATATGGTTCTAGCAATCTCTACAACCTTTATCATAGCAAACAAATATATACCGCAGCATCGTGCTTTAGA
Source organism: Bacillus cytotoxicus NVH 391-98 (assembly GCF_000017425.1). Classification (GTDB taxonomy): domain Bacteria; phylum Bacillota; class Bacilli; order Bacillales; family Bacillaceae_G; genus Bacillus_A; species Bacillus_A cytotoxicus. The sequence goes on along the minus strand of NC_009674.1, from coordinate 223,090 downwards.
CTGATTTAAAAAAATTCATTCGTACTTTACCTTTTCTATTCTGCCTTACTTAAGTAAAACTGAACTGTATTCCAATATATTCACCTCGCCACCTCGTCTATCGGAACATTTTTGATTACACGAATTTCCTTTCATACGTCTTTAATCATATTCGGATGTGTGATTTGACTCACTTGAAATTCCCAAGGTCCGTCTGTCCCTATCACCATATATTTTAACGGATAAAACGAGACGATACTTCTAATTTTTTCCTTATACAAAGTATTTGGTGTAATAGAAATATAGTAACCATTTCGAATCACTCTTTCCATCGTTTCTTTACTTCCCTTAAACCAATGAAAATGAGCATATGAAATTCCATGCTTTTCAAGTAGATCGCAAACAATGTCTGCATATTCATAGACTGCATGTAATATAATTGGCAAATGATATTCCTTAGCCAAAATTATAAATCGCTCTAATACCTCTATATACGTTTCTAATGCAAGTTTCGGCTGCTTTTGTCCTACATAATATGGAAAACAAACCTCACCGATAGCAATAATTGGTTCATATTCTTCTTTCTGAATCGGCTGTTCTGGGTGGAAACCAATCGTTGGATATACAAACGGGTACTGTTTTGCTAAAGATCATATTTCATAACAAGAATGATAGTTCATTGATACCCCCATTCATCCATCAATTGCAACACTTTTTTTCACATCGCTTAATATATTCATTTGCTCTTTACTTTCATATTGATCCAAATATGACTATCTATCCATTTCACTCCTATCACCTCTTACACTTATTCTAATACGTGATTTTAAGGAAAGGATATAAAAAAACAAGAAAGAGCATCTTTCTTGTTTTATATATATTAATTTATTACCAAACATATAAATCTTTATTTCTATGTTTAGCATTTTATTCCATATCTATATTATTTAACAATTAAATTTGTTATTATATCAAACAATCCAATACATACTATAGCAACCATAAAGTAGCTACAGCACTCTTTCAGCGGAACCTTCACTACTTCTTCTTTACACATCTCATTTGTCTCCCTTCTGAATCATCTCCCTAATCTATTTCTATTATGCAAAAAATATAAAAAACAAGCTATCGAATTAACTTACGTGAACCTTACAATATTGTAAGGTTCAAAAAAATAACTCCATCCCTATTAGGATAAGAGCTATTTTACAGGTTAGTTGGTTTTTCAATATTCTTCATTACTTCAGACAGAAAGTAATATTGCGATACTTTCTATTCTTATTATAATAAGGTTTCTCACATACAACTATCGAATTAACTTACATCCACCTTACAATATTGTCACCCATGATTATTGTTACTATTTTTCTTTGTAAAGGTAATCACATTATATGTCCCGCTTATTTTCTCATAGAATAATCGCTTATCACGTTTAAACATGTGAAGTAAAACATGTAAGAAAAACAAACCATTAAATACGAAGAAAAGCATCGCTATAATGAGATAAATGATTGGGTTATTTTCATTCGACACCGCAACTGCAAATAACAGATAATTGATCCCGCCAATTCCGAAATATAAAAGACCATAGCGTTTCAATAACTCTAGCCATGTAATTCTCTCGCCCTTTCCCTTCACACGCATGTGCAATAACCATTTCCCGAATGTTTTCCCATTCGTGAAATATTGGATGACGATAAAATAACAAAATACAACAAAAAAGCCATTTAATAATTCATCTAATCCCGAAGTAGAATGGAAGACAGATGTCAATTGAACTTGTTGTCCAATTAATAGCCCTGATACCATTCCAAGAATAAGCCAATCTAGCCAAAGAGCTAATACACGGCGCGTCATCCGAACAGGCTTATTTTGCAAGTCAATTTTTTCATCTAAGCGGTGCATATCTGGCAAAAAGTATACAAATAGCGGTGCAATCCAAAAACCAATAACTCCGCTCGTTGTATTTAAGATGAGATCATCTACATCAAATAAACGATATGGACAATTATACATACCATAAAACCCTGTGATTTGCGTAATTTCAAAAAATAGAGAAGTTAAAAAGACAATACACAACGTTTGCATAAAATTCCGTCGGAAATAATAACGCAAATACACTCCTAGTGGTAATAATAAAATGGCGTTAAATGCCGCTTGTAGGAAACTGCGCTCTTTTAATGCAGCGAGATACGTAGCTGGTTGATTCCAAATCACGTTTGTTTCTTTTAGAAAATCGCTCACAAATGTAAATGGTACTAAATTATAATGTTGCGTTCCTGGGCGCTGCATACTACACGTATCAAATGTACTTGGAAACGGTAAAATGACTAAATAATATGCCGCCATACAATATAATAGTAAGGAATATAAAATAAACATGCGAAAGTAATGAATATAACCATGTTTCCGATACTGCCAAATTAGAAAAGGAATTAATAATAGAAAACCAGCGATCGGAAATGTGATAAATGCTGTTTGAATAGGTAATAAATATGCTCCCAACCTTCCACCTCCTAAAAGTGCAACGTTGCTATTATAGTAAAGTTCCTATTTCATTGCCAGTATATTGTTGTATTGATATATTTTTTCAGAAGCTAAATTAATTCTTATTCCACTATTTTAGAATAGTAAGGTTCTATCACTAATTAAGGTGTCCTGATACATCATTATTCTAAACTAAAAACAACCTATCCAACTTCGGGCAGGCTGTCTTTAGTTCACCGCCATCAACTTCGTTCTAGCTTGCACAGGGATATCTTGTGGTTCAATTTCTACAATTGACTCACCGTAACTTCCTTTTGCAAAGATCTTCAACGGTTCATTTCGTTTTAACATATGGTTAACCTTTTTAATAATCGTTTTCTCTCTTCCCTTTTCATCGTAAGCAATAAACTCATATTCATACCATCCATCACCGATATGTTGACCAATATCATTCACAACAGTATAGTATTCTTTCGTCTTATAAAATGGATTATATTTATCAATTACTGGTCCCAGTCTTGTTGGCGATAAGAGTATTAACAAAGCCGCCAGTGCAATTATAGTGATAATAATTTTTTTCTTTAATACTTCCCACCGCAAGGTTGACTCCTCCTCCACACAATATGCGCAGTTTTTCTATATATTTATTTTAAAAAGATAGACTAGATCCCGCCATCACACCTTATTACATTTCTCTTACATTTTTGTAAGAATCCAATTCGGATTTTATATGATTTTTAACAATTTGTGAACCTGTAAAAACTGTGATTAATGTCACATCCTCTATTTTCCAGAAAATCTATACTATAGGTATAAAAAATTGTTAAACATTTCACATTTAAGAGGGGAAATGAATATGAAAAAACGCTTAATCCTGATCGGAAATGGTATGGCTGGAATACGATGTATCGAAGAAATTTTAAAACAACAACCAGATCTTTATGATATTACTATTTTTGGTGATGAACCTCACCCAAACTACAATCGCATTATGCTATCTCACGTCTTACAAGGAAAAACTACTACAAAAGATATCATCATAAATGAATATAGTTGGTATAAAGAAAATAACATTACACTTTATCCAAATGAAAAGGTAATTACGATTAATCGGGAAAAACAAATGGTTGTTACTGAAAAACAGCGTATTGTTACATATGACAAACTTATTATTGCAACAGGTTCTAGTGCCTTCATTCTGCCGATTGAAGGTTCGAATCTGCCGGGAGTAACGGGTTTCCGCACCATTGAAGATACACAATTTATGATAAATGCTGCTAAACAATACAAAAAAGCTGTTGTGATAGGTGGAGGACTACTTGGCCTTGAAGCTGCTAGAGGTCTCATTGACCTAGGAATGGATGTACATGTAGTTCATTTAATGCCACATTTAATGGAGCAACAACTTGATGCGAAAGCAGCTTCATTATTACGTGAGGACTTAGAAGCGCAAGGCATGAAGTTTCTTATGCAAAAGAAAACCGTAAAAATTTTAGGCACAGACCATGTAGAAGGTATTCAGTTTGAAGATGGCAATGTTGTACCATGCGATTTAGTTGTAATGGCCGTTGGGATACGTCCTAATACTCAATTAGCAAAAGACGCTGGGTTACTTGTTAATCGCGGAATTGTTGTTAACGATTATATGCAAACAGAAGACAGCGCAATTTATGCTGTTGGCGAATGTGCCGAACATAACGGAATTGCTTACGGACTTGTAGCTCCTTTATATGAACAAGGAGTTGTATTAGCAAGACATATAACAAATACACAGACAGATAAATATAAAGGGAGCATCGTTGGTACGCAGCTTAAAGTAGCCGGATGTGACTTGTTCTCTGCTGGACAAATCTATGAAGACGATCAAACAAGAGCCATTTCTATCTTTAATGAATGTACACGTTCTTATAAGAAAGTCTTCCTTCGCGACAATAAAGTTGTCGGGATTGTCTTATACGGTGATACTGCAGACGGCACACGTCTATTCCGCATGTTACAAAAAGAAGAAGACATACAAGAATATACAGCCGTTTCCCTTCTTCATAAAGCTGGTGAAGAGAGCGGGCTTGATGTTGCAAGTATGAGTGCTGATGATACCGTTTGTGGATGTAATGGTGTTACAAAAGGAACCATTGTTCAAGCCATTTTGGAGCAAGGGTTAACTACTTTTGAAGAAGTAAAAGGATGCACAAAAGCAGCTGGTTCATGTGGGAAATGCCGCCCAATCGTTGAGCAAATTTTATCCCATACACTGGGCGATCATTTTGATCCTTCTGCTCAATCAATTGGTATGTGCGGTTGTACCTCTTTATCACGTGATGAAGTTGTCGCAGCTATTCATGAGAAAGCGTTAAAATCGCCAAAAGAAGTGCGAAACGTCCTTGGTTTCGTACAGGAAGATGGCTGCTCTAAATGTCGTCCTGCACTGAATTATTATTTACGTATGACCAATCCAGAAGAATATGCTGATGATAAAGCTTCACGCTTCGTGAACGAAAGAATGAATGGCAACATCCAGCATGATGGCACATTTTCTGTTATTCCTCGCATGTACGGCGGTGTGACTAACGCAGATGATTTAATGAGAATTGCAGAGGTGGCAAAGAAATATGATGTACCGCTCATAAAAATAACAGGTGCAAGCCGCATTGGTTTATATGGTGTAAAAAAAGAGGATTTACCAAATGTTTGGGCGGATCTTGATATGACATCCGGTTATGCTTATGCAAAATCCCTTCGTAATGTTAAATCATGTGTTGGTTCTCGTTTCTGTCGCTTTGGTACAAAAGATTCCTTAGGACTTGGTATGTTGCTTGAACAGTCATTAGAGATGGTAGATACACCTCACAAAATGAAAATGGGTGTTACAGGTTGTCCACGTAATTGCGCTGAGGCATTAACAAAAGACTTTGGAGTTGTCTGTGTTGAAAACGGCTTCCAGCTTTATATCGGTGGTAATGGTGGTACAGAAGTTCGTGAAGCCGATTTTATTATGACTGTTCCTACGGAAGAAGACGTATTACGCATCGCAACCGCTTATGTACAGTATTATCGTGAAACAGGGATTTATGGCGAGCGAACAGCTCCTTGGGTAGAACGAATGGGCTTAGAACATGTAAAAGAAATACTGCAAAAGGAAGACATGGTCACTGCGCTAAATGAACGTTTCCAAACTGCCCGCAGCACATATGAAGAAGCCTGGGGACAAGCTCTAAAAACAAAGTCATTACAAGCTATGTATAAAGTAGAAACTGTACAATAAGGAGCGATTTATATGTTACACACAAAACAGAAAATAAAAATTATGCGTGCCAAAGACCTCCCCATGCAAATTGGTAAAGAAGTACGAATCGGTGACAAATCTATTGCGTTATTTCGCCTTGCAAACGGGGATATTCGCGCTGTAGAAAATCGATGCCCGCATAAAAACGGACCATTAGCGGAAGGAATTGTTTCTGGTGAATTTGTCTTTTGTCCGTTGCACGATTGGAAAATTTCATTACTTACAGGCGAAGTTCAAAAGCCTGATGATGGTTGTATTCAAACACATAAAGTAGAAGTCATTCAAGATGACATTTATATATATCTATAATTTGTAAAAGATTTAGCTTTCTTTTAAGTCAAACAAGATGAGGTGAAGAGATGAACGGATACGTATATTTAATTGGTGCTGGACCTGGTGATGAAGGGCTGATTACAAAAAAAGCAGTAAACTACTTAAAAAAGGCAGATATTGTGTTATATGACCACTTATTAAACCCAAGTTTACTTCGCTATACAAAGCCAACATGCGAACTCATATACTGCGGAAAAATGCCAACAAATCATATTATGCGTCAAGGCATGATTAATACTTGTTTAGTACAGGCAGCAAAGGAAGGAAAAATCGTCGTTCGTTTAAAAGGCGGCGATCCTTCCATCTTTGGTCGTGTTGGTGAAGAAGCAGCTGCTTTAGCTACAGCAAACATTTCATACGAAATCGTCCCAGGGATTACCTCCAGCAGTGCCGCTGGTTCGTACGCCGGTATCCCTCTCACCCATCGCGATTACAGTAATAGTGTAACTTTGCTAACTGGACACACAAAAGGGACAATTTGCGATCAAGTTGATTACAGCAATCTTTTAAATAGCGATACAATTGCCTTTTATATGGGGATTAAAAACTTACCAATAATTTGTAAAAATTTATTACAAGCTGGTAAAAGAAACGATACACCTGTAGCAGTCATTGAATGGGGCACAACTGGAAAGCAGCGAGTAGTAACAGGTACGCTCTCTACAATTGCGGAAGATGTAAAAAAAGAAAACATTTCGAACCCTTCCATGACCATTGTCGGGGAAGTCGTATCATTACGGAAACAACTTGCTTGGCAAGAACGGAAACCTCTTCATGGAAGAAAAATTTTATTTGTCTCTGCAACAAATAAAGTAAGTAAATATGCAGAAATACTGCGAGAAGCTGGAGCAGAAATATACCAAATACCTACCTTCAAAAAGCAAGAACATTCTTTAACAGCAAATGAACTCGGTGAAATATTCGAAGCGGAACGCCTTGTTTTCTGTTCACCAGAAAGCATGGAAATCTTCTTGCAATCTTGCACAAAACATGGAAAAGATATTCGTTCCTTACAAGCGAAACTTCAATATATGAATGCAAAGACAGGGCAAATGTTTATGAAGTACGGATTACTGGGCACACCTGCTACATTTTCTACAGAAACAACCGTTTATTTAGGGCGGAATATAAAACGAATTGACGTCATCAAGAACAAAATAGGTGCTGGTTTGTTCTTAATGACACATGAATATACAATCGATAATCGTTTCGATGAAATTCATGCACGTATGCTCACTGAGTTTACATGGGATAGTATTTTCTTTGAAGGCCGCGCTACAATTGATACATTTTTAGCAGAAATCAATCGCCTTCGTTTTAACGATATTTCGAAATTACCATTTTCATATATGGACGAAGCCACTTTACAATACGCCAACAAGGTTGGGCTCCATTGTATCGATCATCAAGTACAAAGAATAGTGGACCAAACAGAAGTGACTGCATCATGAAAGCAATTGTATATATTGGTCATGGTAGTCGTCTGCAAGAGGGCAATGAGCAATTCAAACATTTTATTCGTTCTGTTATGCAGGAACGAAACGAGAAAATACAAAAGGTGGGATTTCTGGAACTTGCAACTCCAACCGTTCAAGAGGCTATTTATGAAGCGATTACTGAAGGGGCCACTGAAATTGTAGTTGTCCCTGTTTTACTATTCGCAGCTGCTCATTATAAACGCGATGTCCCTTTTGAAATAAAAACAATAGAACAGCTCTATCCGCACATTTCATTTTCAGTTGCACCACCTTTTAGTATCCATCCATTCATGATTAAACTTGTAATAAAACGAATACATGAAATGCAGCCCATACAAGAAAGTGAAATTCTACTAGTCGGCCGAGGCAGTAGTGATGCTCAGCCTATCTATGAATTAAAACAAATCGGTTTAGCTGTGGAACAAAAATTAAAAATACCGGTAACGTGCACCTTTTTAACAAAAGGGACACCTTCTTTTATAGATATGCTAGCTAAAACAGCACCTACTGCAAAGCATATCTATATTATGCCTTATCTTCTCTTTACCGGATTACTGCTTCAAAAGATAAAAAAGTATGCAAAAATATATGATAATGTGAGCACTTGTAACTGTCTTCAATTTGATTCTTATATGAAATTTACTTTGTTAGAACGAATGGAGGAACATGTACATGTTTCAAACATACCCAATTATGTGCAACCTTACAGGTAAGAATGTTGTCATTATTGGAGGGGGAACAATTGCTTATCGAAAGGCGGCTAGTTTACAAAATACCGGTGCCTTCGTCACAATTGTAAGTCCTCATATTTGCAATGAAATGAAAGAACTATCTTATATTGAATGGAAGAAAAAAGAGTTTACAGAAGATGATATTCAAAGGGCACACCTTATTTATGCAGCCACGAATCATCATGAAATCAATATGATGGTCAAACGAGCTGCTCATGATTTTCAATGGGTCAATGTTGTAAGTGATGGAACAAAATCCTCCTTCCATACACCAGCCATCATTCGAAGGAATGACTATATGATAAGCATTTCCACCTTTGGCAAAAGTCCATCACTTGCAAAGAAAATAAAACAGAAATTATTAGCTCACTTGCCTCAAATATTAAAATAATAAAAAGATGAACGAATCGACTCGTTCATCTTTTTAACTTGCTTTAAAGCCACCGCCAAGTACATCCCGTACATCATGAATCACGACGAATGCTTCTTTATCTACATCACGAATCACTTGTTTTAACTTAACAAGCTCTTGCTTATTAATCACAACATACAACACTTCTTTATTCTTTCCTGTATATCCACCTCGTCCTTCTAGAACGGTCACACCACGTGTCATATGTTTTGTAATTGTCTCACGTATTAAATCTGGCTGATCCGATATAATCGTCACTGCCGTTTTCGTATTAATTCCTTCTACAATGAAGTCAATTACTTTCGCTCCGATGAAGACTGCGACAAGTGTATACATCGCCTTTTCTTGACCGATGATAAAGACAGACCCAGTAATCACAACAATATCAATAATAAGAACACCTTTCCCAACACTCCATCCTAAATATTGATTTGCCAATTGTGCTAAAATTGCTGATCCCCCTGATGTACCTCCTGCCCGGAACATACATCCTAATCCAACTCCAACAAACACCCCAGCAAATAAAGCGGCTAGTAATGTGTCGCTATTTACTCGATGTCCAATATGCTCGGTAACATATAAAAATAAAGACGTCTCTACAATTCCAATAATTGTATAAATCATCGTTTTTTTATCAAAAAATTTATATCCAATCGCTAATAAAATTGCATTTAAAGTAAAGTTCACAACCCCTGGTGACCATCCAAATAAATAATACGTAACAACTGTTAACCCAATAATTCCACCCTCTGACAAACGATTTGGAATTGCAAAATAGTTAATACCGATTGCAAATAATAATGAACCAATTGTAATGAGTGTAATTTCTTGTATTCTTTGAGTAACCATAGTTCGTACCTCCCTCCCCATTTGACATTGTATCACCATCTCCTAGAGGTATAGAAGTGGTTTTTACCACACATTTTGTTATACGCTATTTACAAAATTATGTTTAAACAAACGCTTGGTTAATTATTCAAATTCTCCCTCACAATCCACATTAATCACTGTACTTCCTCTTACTAAATATGTCCCTCATATACAAATAAAAATTTTTCCATTTCGTATAAAAATAACGTCCACATCAAAGGCACTGAAAAAGAGAGTTCTCCCTAAAAAACAACGTGCATTTTATAAAAATGTTGAAAATAAACAGGAGTCCGACACCTATATAGTAGATGATGGACTCCTGTTTTATTATGAAGTAGACTTTTTTAATGGTCTCTCTATATCCAATTATTTTTTCCTATTTCTTTATTAAAGTTTCCTTTAATTCTTCAAACTTCGTATTTAATTGATCTGTCATCTTTTGCATCATCGCTTTCCGATCCATCGCTTCTTCCGCCTCTATTTGAATTGGATCTCCAAAAATAAGCTGTGCTCTCTTACCTTTTATCAATTCTTTCACACTTGTCGGTCCAATATATGCTGCCGGTACTAACGGCACACGAGAACGCATCGCAATTGTTACAGCACCAGCCTTTAAAGAGACATCTTCTGTAGATCTTGTTCCACTTGGAAAAATCCCAACAACTTTTCCTTCTTTTAATAAACGCGATGGGATTTTCAATGTACTTGGCCCTGGATTTGCTCGATCTACAGGAAAAGCATTTACATTCTTAAAAAACCAGTTCAAAAACTTTTTTTCAAATAACTCCTTTTTGGCCATGTAATGGATTTCCGTCGGATACATTCCTGTTGCTAGCATTAACACATCCATAAAACTTGTATGCGTACATGCTACAACATACGGTCCTTCTTTCGGTAATTTCTCTTTTCCTTGTACTTCTACTTTTCCAACAGTCTTAAATATATATTTCAACAAACATGCGATTGGTTTATACATTTCGTTCGTTCCTTTCTCACTTTCCAAATTGAATTCCACTTTTAAAACCATTATAACACTAACTTTTAATAGTTGGTAATAAAATTAGGTATTAATTTAAGAAAAGCAAATCTACCTCAATAAAGAAGGAAAGAGACATATACTTATCCCCCTGCAATGCCTCACCTAGCATATATCGAAAAAAGCTGTGTACCCTATAGGCACACAGCTTTTTTAGTTTGTTTCATATATAATTTGACCCGTTTTACTTATATCGTAACCACCGATTGCTAGCAATTCATTTTGAAATTCTATAGATTGCAAAATATCTTTTACCACTTCAATCAATTGTTCATTCTTCTTATTTTTCAAAATGACTAAGTCATATTGTTCTTTCATAAGTGGAATAAAGTCTACATTTACAATTTGCGCTACTTTTTCTGCTCCTACACCAACATCAGCTTTCCCGCTAGCAATTTGCGAAGCAACACCAAGGTGGTTTGATTCTTCCCATTCATACCCTTGAACATATTCCTTCCTTAAGTTCTGAATGCGAATTTGCTCATCTACTAATACACGAATTCCTGACCCTTTTTCACGGTTTACAAATTGTATAGATGGTTTAACTAAGTCGCTCCAATTCTGTATTTCATTTGGGTTTCCTTTTTGAACATAAAACCCAACATTTCTTGCTAATAAATTGATGACAACACAAGGCTGTCCAACTAAAATTCGTTTTACATATGGAATATTATATTCTTTTGTATCTCCATCAAATAAGTGTAGACTAACAACGCTTTGTTCCCCATGATACATTTTGATTAAACTTGCTAAACTACCTTGATACGCTCGAAGTATATTAGAATTCGGCATTCGATTTTCTATATGCTTTGCTAGCATATCTAACGTTAGTTCTTGACCACTAATTATACAGTGCTCTGCACCTTTGTTCTCTACTTTTACAGAGGATGTTTGTAACTTTCCTGTCTTCATCTGTCTAATATATTGTTCTAGATCCCCCGCATCAATACGCATTTGTCTACCGACTCTATAAGAAGGGAGTTCTCCTTTTTTTATTAAGTCGTATACGGTTAACTTTGATACTTTTAATTGTTTCGCTACTTCTTCCGTTGTGTAGGAATGATGGTTCATAGGCGATTCCTCACTTTCTTACTCTATTGTAGCAAAGAAGTGAAACTTTCTCCTATTTTTTCAAACAGTGACGTATTTCACATTATATTTAATTATAACCATTCATAATTAAATATACTTAGTTATAATTAATATGATAAGAAGGAAAGGAGATTATACGTTATGAACAAATTTATATTGCGGTATATTGGATTGCTCACACTTTCTTTTTTCCTTATTTTCAGTAGCGCTTGTACAAACGGAAACAAGAAAGAGAAAACAAATGCAAAAGAAGAACAAACGATTGAATTGACAATATCAGCTGCCGCTAGTTTACAAGATGCTTTTAAAGAAATTGAAAAACAATATAAGCAGAAAGAACCTAACATAAAGCTATCATTTAACTTTGGTGGTTCTGGTGCACTTCAGCAACAAATTGAACAAGGTGCTCCTGCTGATTTATTTTTCTCTGCGGCAGAAGATAAATTTCAAACGCTTGTAAAAAAAGGATTTATCAATAAAAAAGAAGGAAAAGATCTTCTAGGAAATGAGCTTGTGTTAGTTGTCCCAAAAGAAAGCTCTATTCAAACATTCCAAGAATTAAAAGAAGAGAAAGTGAAAAAACTAGCAATTGGTACACCTGAATCCGTGCCAGCTGGAAAGTACGCAAAAGCTCTTCTTACACACGAAAACTTATGGATTGACCTTCAAGACAAAATTGTACCTACAAAAGACGTTCGTCAAGTATTAACATATGTAGAGACAGGAAATGTAGATGCTGGTATTGTATATAAAACAGATGCCCTCATTTCAGATAAAGTAAAAATAGCTACTGCAGCACCAGCTAACTCTCATGAACCGATTCGTTATCCTGTTGGAATTATAAAAGAATCTAAGCATAAAAAAGAGGCGACTTTATTCTATGAATATTTACAATCCAAAGATGCACAAACAATCTTTAACAAGTATGGATTTACAATCCTACCTTAACTACTATGACATTTGATACACTTTGGCTACCTGTTTTTCTTTCTTTACGAGTCGCTGCACTTGCTACCATTATTTCTATGATTTTCGGTACAATTATTGGTCGGATATTAGCACGCTCCTCTTCGCGTTATAAAGTGTTTTTAGAAACCATTTTTCTATTGCCGATGGTGCTTCCACCAACTGTGATTGGATTCTTTCTCATTATTATTTTTGGAAATCATAGCCCGATTGGAAAATGGATTGAAACATTATTTCAACAATCAATTATGTTTACATCATGGGCAGCAGTCATTGCCTCAACAGTTGTTTCATTTCCGCTTATGTACCAATCGGCCAAAACAGGTTTCTCTATTGCAAATGAACAAATTGAAGACGGGGCCCGTGACCTCGGAGCAAGTGAATATCAAGTGTTTTTACACGTCACACTACCACTTGCATTCCCTGCATTACTTAGCGGAATGATTTTAAGTTTCGTACGAGCACTAGGAGAATTTGGTGCAACACTCATGTTCGCAGGAAATATTCCTGGTAAAACACAAACAATTCCAACAGCCATTTATATGGCAATTGATGCAAGTAATATGCCCCTTGCTTGGACACTTGTTATCATAACAGTTAGTATGTCGCTCATTTTCTTATTGTGCATGCAATTCATTAATAAGCGAATTACTTTTTAAAGCAGCTTTCGACAAAAAGCTGCCTTTTTATTTCCCGAAAAATAAATTATTTTGTAAAACGAGGAAAGGCGTATCTTACAAAAATGTAATCTTTCTGTAAGCTAATTCGATAGTTGCTCCCAACCACATCTCATATAATGAATACATAAGATACCCCCTCAAGAAGTGGATTGTCCCCCCACATCTTGTTGTTAAAAAAGGGTTAACAAATTTATTTCCCTATTCCCCTCAAAAGAAGATCCCGATTTGGGATCTTTTTTTTATCGTAAAATAATAACGAAATTTTCCTATTTATAAAAATATACATTTTATTTGAATTCACTTTCTAAAATGATGACTTTCCTGTTATTATATGGAGGTGTTTGAAAAAATAAAGAAATGAAAACGCATTTATAGTGTACCTTCTTCATTATATTTTAATGATCAGTAATCTTCTACTCTACTAATGGAGAATTACCAATTTTTAGAGTGGCTTTCAATTATATTGATATAGTAAAAACGAAGGGAGTCTTGTGATGGACATTTTATTAGCTCTTCTTCCTGCAATTGCATGGGGGAATATCTTATTAGTAAGTGTAAAAGCTGGTGGCGGTGCCTATAGTCAAACGCTTGGTATGACAATGGGTGCTCTATTCTTTGCAATTATTATGTATGTATTTACTCAGCCGGCTTTAACGATGACAATCTTAATTGTCGGTTTTATCTCTGGTGTATTCTGGGCTTTAGGACAAGCAAACCAGTTAAAAACTGTTGAAAGACTAGGTGTTTCGACAACAGTAACCATTTCAACCGGGATGCAACTTATTGCAACTTCTATCTTTGGGGTAATCGCTTTTCATGAGTGGACTACTACTACTACGATTATTCTGGGAACGATTTCAATTCTTTTAATTGTAATTGGTGTTGTCTTCACTTCATTAGATGATAAAGAAAATGCACAGCCACCAGGACAATTAAAAAAAGGACTTTTGACTTTAATTATTTCTACTTTCGGCTATCTTGTATATGTAATTATTATTCGCTGGTATAACATTGATGGCTGGTCAGCTATTTTACCACAAGCGGTTGGTATGTTTGTTGGAGCAATCATACTGACATCTAAGCATAAACCATTTAATAAATATGCAATTCGCAATACAATATCTGGTATACTTTGGGGAACAGGAAACTTATTCTTACTTCTTTCATTACCAAAAGTTGGAGTCGCAACAAGTTTCCCATTATCACAAACAGGTATTGTTATCTCTACATTTGGTGCAATTGTCTTCTTAGGTGAGAAGAAAACAAAACGTCAAATGATATTTATCGCATTAGGCAGTATTTTCATTATTGGTGGTGCTGTTTTACTCGGTATGACAAAAGCATAAACTCACAATTGATTATCACACCCTAAAAGTATAGTAACCTTTTAGGGTGTTTTGACATCTATTTTTCCGTATAAACCATGAATGCTCTTTCCCTCTCAAAACTTTTCTATCATTTTTATATCCATCTAATAGACCTTTTCTTTTTACACGCTCTCTTATCAATGTTATTGTTTTTATAACTTACTTTATAAGAAAGGATTAGAGGAGATGCCAAAGAAACAGCGAATTTTATTTATTGGTGCTGGACGTATGGCCGAAGCAATCTTTTCTGGTTTGCTTAAAACAAGCAAACCATACATCGAAGAAATTATTGTATCGAATCGACACAATACAAAAAAACTCCAGCAATTACAAGAACAATATCCTATTTCAACAACAACTGATTGGAAAGAATGCGTCAAGTTTGTAGACACGATCATTCTGGCAATGCCACCAGCTGCACATGAACAACTATTGACAGAACTAGCACCTCTTCTTACGCATCAACTTGTCGTGACGATTGCTGCTGGAATTGGCCCATCTTACTTAGAGAAAAGATTACCTCACGGCACACCAGTTGCTTGGATTATGCCAAATACGGCTGCTAGCATTGGACAGTCTATCAGCTTGTATACGACGGGACACTTCGTAAATGAAAATCATAAAGAGACATTACAACTTCTTTTAAAAGGAATTGGTACATCACAGCTTTGCACAGAAGAAGAAATTCATCAGCTAACCGCTATTACTGGTAGCGCACCAGCATTTCTTTACCACTTTGCAGAAAGCCTAATTGAAGCTACCAAAAATTATGGTATTGATGAAACAACAGCACATCACCTTGTTATTCAAATGATTGCTGGCGCAGCCACAATGCTTGGGCAAGTACAAAATCCAGCACTTCTTCGGGAACAAGTGACTACACCTGGCGGTTCAACTGCGGAAGGCTTAAAAGTGCTCTATGAACATCATTTTTCCAAAATTATTCAGCAAGCAATTGAAGCTACAAATAAAAAGGTAAGGGGGAAATAATATGAAAATTACCAGTTTACAAGATTACACTACATTACATAACGGGGTAAAAATGCCTTGGTTTGGTTTAGGGGTATTTAAAGTGGAAGAGGGCACAGAAGTAATTGATTCTGTGAAAGCTGCTATCAAAAACGGGTACCGTAGCATTGATACAGCTGCTATCTATAAGAACGAAGAAGGTGTGGGACAAGCAATTCGTGAGTCCGGCGTTCCGCGTGAAGAGCTATTTATTACATCAAAAGTATGGAATAATGATCAAGGATATGAATCGACATTACAGGCATTCGAAACTTCCTTACAAAAATTAGGTTTAGAGTATTTAGACTTATATTTAGTTCACTGGCCTGTACAAGGAAAATATACCGAAACGTGGAAAGCATTAGAAAAACTTTATAAAGATGGCCGCGTTCGTGCAATTGGGGTAAGTAATTTCCACATCCATCACTTACAAGATATATTCGAAGTTGCAGAAATTAAACCGATGGTGAACCAAGTTGAATATCACCCTCGCTTAACACAAGAAGAATTACATACTTTTTGTAAAGAAAACCATATCCAACTAGAAGCATGGTCACCGTTAATGCAAGGACAACTTCTTGATCATCCAACATTGCAAGGGATTGCAAAAAAATACAATAAATCAACAGCACAAATTATTTTGCGTTGGGATCTTCAAAATGAAGTGGTAACTATCCCAAAATCAATTAAAGAACACCGCATCATCGAAAACGCAAATATTTTTGATTTCGAATTAAGCCATGAAGATATGAAAACAATCCAGTCTTTAAATGAAAATCATCGCGTTGGTCCGGATCCTGATCATTTTGATTTTTAATGGCAGTTTAGCTGTTACATCTACTGAAGAAACGAAAAATTGTCCATGAAGAATAGAAAGGTATCCATTTGTCGGATACCTTTTTTATTACATGTCTTTTCCTACAGCCCTTTCTCTCTTTACTATAAATGATATCCCTACTACACTTAGTGCTACAATTTGTGTAATCAAAATTATAAATAATAGAGAAATAATATTTACACTTAAATTCCCACCACCAAATATTATTGCAAAATAACCCTTCACAGCATAAGTTGCGGGAAATAATTCTCCGATTATTTGATATGTTTTGGATAACATAGCCTGCGGGACCATTACACCAGAACTTACAAGTTGCAACGAGAGTGATATAATATTAAAAATCATACCTGCATTTCCGAATAGAGTAAGAAACATTTGCGTTAATGATAGAAAAGCAAAAAAGACAATGGTTTGAAATATCCATACATTCCCAATCGTTTCTTGGATTCCGATGTGAAAAGTTTTCATTAAGCCAATGGTCATACATGCAAGTAGAATAGATACTACACCGTTAATCACTTGGCTTGAAAGAAAATTTCTCCAATCTCTTCCTACTTGTTTTGCCACTTTCGATAATTCCATACTCATAATCATCGCTCCAACGAATGAAGCTAACACAATCATAAGCGGCACCATGTTTACGGAAAACCCTTTTGCATCATTTACTTTGTGCACTTTAAGTCCAACTGATTCTTTTGTTAGCCCCTTTAACATTTCAATGCTCTCTGGCCCCACAGCTTGTAACTTTCCTGCAATAGCTTGTTGTTTATTGTTTGTAATTTCTTTATTTACATTGCTATGAACTTGTTTTGCTATGCTTTCCATCATCTGCTTTGCCATCATCGAGCTGGCTTGGTTAATATGAACGTTTAAATCTGTCTTACCTTTTTCGCTTATATCCTTTGAAAAAGAGGCTGGAATTTCAATAATCATATTGTATGCATACTGATCCATTTCTTCTTTTGCCTTTTCCATAGACTTCTCTTTTGTCACTTGAAAAGGTAAACTTTTCTGTAAACCGTCTCCTATTTTACTTCCCATACTCGTATCTTGGTTTACAATCGCAATTTGCAGTTTATCTGCTCTTTCATTGACTCCATCATAAGCTGTTAGCCAAACACAAAAGAAAATGAGCTGGAATGCTAAAGCTACTCCAATCCCTATATACGTACCTGGTACTCTTAAAAATTGTTTCAACGTATTCATTTTCCCAACCCCTTCTAGCAAGCAAGTACATACTTGCATTTTATTTTAAATAAATACTAGGGTCTTAATGCCCTAGCATATAAAGTTATATTATTTTCAATAAAATCTTCATCATTCATCTCCATCAATCGATTTTCAAAACGCATTTTAGAGAGAAAATATCCAAAGTTAATCCATATAAAATTCATGACTTGTGCTTCAATATTCGTATCAATGATTTTTCCCTTTTTCTGCATTTCTGTAAAATAAATCATTAATTCTTCCTTTAAACCCTTTGGTATTTTGGCGATTTCATCATCTAACTCCGGAAACGCACCTGTTTCACGAATACCGATCGCGATGATATCTTTCACTTCATTCAAAAATTGATGATAATGCCTTGCTAAATTCTTTAAGTCTGTCTCTAACTCCCATACAATTCTTGTTTGTAAAAAATGTTTTAAATGCGGCACATATGAAAATTCAGCAACGGCTGCTTCAATGACCCCTTTCTTATTTTTAAAATTACGAAAGATTGTCACTTCATTGACACCAGCACGCATCGCAATTTCTCTCGTTGTCGCTGCTTTATATCCTCTTTCTTTCACTAATTCAATTGCTGCTTGAATAATTTTTTCTGCTGTCTTTGAGCGCGCCATACAATCCTCTCTTCCTTATGCAAGTGATCACTTGCAATCCATAGTACACTTTTTTCTAATTATTGTCAATTCATTTCCTGTAAATTAGTAAGATCGATATTCGTATAAGCAACCAACGAACTGAAATACAGTTAATACGAAACTAAACAGAATCATAACGAACACACTTATATGTAACGTTGGTTAGAATATAGCATTTGCTATCCATATACTAATACTAAAAAAGAAAAATTGTGCAAGAATCCCTATTGGCTTCAACCATATTCTCGTTTTTTTCTTTGTTACTTTTACAATCCATCCAAGTATGAAAACTAAAGTTAATATAATAAATGCTAGCCATCTTCCATACTTCACATCATAAGGTGTCACTTGATTAGGAAAAATGAAGTGCACCATGCAGAATAATAAAAGACTAATACCGAGACAAATAATAAGTGACAGGAACAATTCAATCGTGGCTTTGAAGAGGGCATATGAAAATGAATATTTCTTCCCTTTTGTATCCATCACTTCACATATAACCATCGTAATGAAAAGAACGAAAAACCATATAAAAAAATACATAGGCGTTTCTACTTTGAACAATTCTGCTATTGAATAGAATAACAGCTTCCACATATATTCATTTTCACCTCTGCTAGTCTTCTATCTCTTCAAATTGTAAATTCATTGGCTCATTGGAGAGGGTTTCATAGAAACTTTCTGTCAGATCTGTCGCCGGTACCTTTTCATCTACTTCATCTAACCGAAAACTATCTGCCCATATACATCCTTCCCCTGACAACAAAATGCCAAATGCAATCCCAATCGCTTCTTCTTTTACATCGAGTACAACTGAGTAGGGTTGCCAACTTGTAGTATGTCTTATAGGACGATTTTGCATATTATCCATAGCTAGTGGTTCTGTATCTTTCCCATCTACACGCATCCATAGCCCTGCCCAATCTTTCACATTTTCACTTTTGATAAACGCTGTTAACCGCAAGCGCTTTCCTTTATACTGATCCGCTTTAAACATTTGCATTAGCGTCGTAAATCCGCCATGGGTCACACCCTCTTTCGCTTGAATATAAGCTGATACTTTTCCTTGGTGAACTGTTTTATAATCTAAGCCCATTTCATATTCTGTAGGGTGACTTCCACTTAATACCCATCCTTTCGGTAAACCTTTTTGCATTGAAAATTCCCCTCTTTCTATATAAAATGATTGAAAATAGTTACGGTATTTTTCGGTGGCAAATGATACATTCTTTTAAACGCTCTAGTAAACGCCTCTTGTGAAGAAAAACCATATTGCAGTGCAATATCAAGAATCGGTCTATTTGTCGTTACTAAAGCTTGAGCAGCATATGTAAGTCTTCTTTTTCGAATATACTCTGTTACACTTATTCCTAAATTGCTTTGAAAAATGCGATGAAAGTGATACATAGATGTCGCACTATACGAAGCGACTTTTGCAGTTGTCAATTCTTCTTCTAAATGATTTTCTATATACACAATTGCCTTTTTGACTAAACTACTATATTCATCATACATATCCATGCCTCCTTACACTTCCAATTTACCATATACATCCAATTCATTTTTTGATTTAATTTGCGAAGTCTGCTACCTATTACATAGAAAATATCTTTCTAATTGATACATAATTAAGGACATTTAGGGAAAAATTGTATAGAAGGAAGCTATACTAAGGAGGAAGATACCATGAGAATTTTACTTTCAGCTTTATTAGCTCTTATGTTAATACCTGCATTAACAGGGTGTAACGCACCAGCAAAGGAAGGTACAACTTCTAACAAGAAAACAACGGAAGAAGCAAAGAATGAAACATCTGCTGATTTAAAGCTTAACTTTAACGAATTCGATCTAGATGTTGACTACCAAGATACAAACAAAGATTATGAAGCTGACTATAAACATAAATCTGCTGATCAAAAAATGGAAGCAAAAATTGAAGACCATAAAGCTAATGTAAACTTAACTAGCGATGAAGCAATTGCAAAGTTAAGCCCACTTCTTAAAAAGCTAACATTTGATAAAAACACACCAGATCAAGAAGTGATTGATCAAGTAGTCGACGTCTTCCAACTCGATAAAGATTATCAAAAATTCGAATTAGAAGTTGTCTTCTCTGATGGAACGAAGAAAGAATATAAGAAGGAAGCAAAATAAAGAAGTAGGCAAATGCCTACTTCTTTATTTTGTATTATTTCTTGATTTTTACATAACGTAAATCTGGTTTACCTTCAACATCATACTGAACCCCAGACACTGATTCTTTTTGTAAATAGGATGATGATGGGAATAAGATTGGGATTAATGGCGTTTCAGCAAACATAATATCTTCTGCTTTATGCAACAAATCAAAGCGCTTTTCTTCATCTCTTTCAACTTCCGCTTCTTTTATTAAAGTATCAAATTCTTTATTATGCCATTTTGCATAGTTATTCGGTCCATCACCTGCATATAATTCAAGTTTTTTAATTGGATCTACAGCTCCGCCCCATCCCATATAAGCTAATTGAAAGTCACTTTGTTTATACGTATCAATGTAACTTTTCCACTCTTTATTTTCTAGTTTTACATCCACACCAAGATTTTTCTTGAACATTTCTTGCATTGCTTCTGCTACTTTTTTATGTTGTGTATCTGTTGTATACTTCAATGTTACTTGAGGAAGCTCTGTCCATCCTTGTTCTTTCATGCCTTCTTCTAATAATTTTTTCGCTTCTACTGGGTCAAATTTTAAATAATCCCCTTTTTCTTTACGGAAATCACGGCCACTCTGTGTTTTCGCTCCTTCTGGAACAAAAGCATATGCTTCTTGTGCATTCCCTTTATACAATTTTTCAACAATAAATTTACGATCAAGTGCTAACGCAAATGCTTTTCGTATTTTCGCATTGGTAAACGGTTCTTTTTCAACATTAAATGAATAAATATAAGATGAAAATCCTGCCATACGTTTATATTCTTTATTTCTTTTTTCTTTTTCAACCATCTCTTGTGGCAAGCCGCTTAATAAGTCTAGTTCTTTCGATTTATACAATTGATATGCCGTATTAGTATCTGGAATAATACGAAACTCCAATTCTTTTAATGTTACTTTTTTATCATGAAACTCTTTGTTCTTCTCTAAAATAATTGCTTGGTTATGCTTCCACTCTTTTAATTTGAACGGTCCGTTTGTAAGTAATTCTTTTGGACTTGTTTTTAACTTATTTTTATCATCGATAGATTTTTTTGAAAGTGGAATAAATAAAGAATTCGCTAATTGTTGTTTGATAGATGCAACTGGATGTTCAAGCGTTACTTTTAAAGTTTGCGAATCTACCGCTTGAATACCTACTTGTCCTTCTTCACCTTTTCCAGTATTATACGCTTCTGCACCCTTAATAAAATACATTTCTGTTGCATTCATAGAGCCTGTTTTAGGATTTAATATACGCTTCCATGCAAATTCAAAATCATTAGCCGTAATAGGTGAACCATCTGACCATTTCATATCTTTCTTTAAATGAATTGTATATTCTGTTCCATCTACATTTACTTCTTCTTTCTCTGCCAACTCATTTTGATATTTTCCATTCGCATCCTTTGTATATAGACCACTAAATAAATGTTCAATTACATAACCTGACGTACTATCTGTCGCAATTGCTGAATCAAGTGTATATGGGTCACTACTAATATTTGTGACTAAGCGATCCCCCTTATCTGCACTTGCCTTTGACGCTTCTTTCTTACCGCAGCCGACAGAAGCAATCGCTAAAACTGTCATAATGGCAAAAAGTAAAATCTTCTTCATTCTACATTCTCCTTTAGCCTGAAATTTTTGGTGTCGATTCTAACAATGTTTTTGTATAAGAATGTTGTGGATTACGGAATACTTCATCCGTATCTCCAAACTCAACAAGTTCTCCTTTGTACATAACAGCTACTTTTTCACATAAATAATGAACCATCGGTAAATCGTGAGCAATAAATAAATATGTATAACCTTGTTCTCTTTGAATTTGCTGCAAGAAATGAACAATTTGAATTTGCAAGGAAACATCCAATGCTGAAATCGGTTCATCTAGTATTAGTACTTCAGGCTCACATATAAGCGCCCTAGCAATAGCGATCCGTTGACGTTGCCCACCGCTAAATTCATGCGGATAGCGCTCGATATACCTTCTATCTAATCCGACGCGTTCTAACGCATCACCAGCAACTTTATCCTTCTCCTTCTTATCGCCTAACCCAAACGAGATATATCCTTCTGCAACACTATCTCGAATCTTCCACCGCGGATTTAAAGCCGCGGTGGAATCTTGAAAAATAAATTGTACTTTTTGTAAAAAATCTCGCTTTTCTTTCCGATTAAGCGCATGGACAATTTGACCGTTATAAGCAATCTCTCCTGATGAAGGTTTTTCAATACCAGCTATTAACTTACCAAGCGTTGTTTTTCCTGAACCACTTTCTCCAATAATGCCAAGTGTAGTTCCCTTTGGAATGGATAGTGATATATCTTTCAGCGCAGCAAGCCCCTTCTCCTTACTCCCATATATTTTCGTAACCTGTTTTACTGTAATGAACTCTGTCGTCATGAAGCACTCACCTTCTCTTTCGCTTTCCCTTTACGCTGCTCAATAATATGTTTCCAGCAGAATGAACTATGTTCCGGCGAAAATACTGTTTTCTCTGGGAAACGATGAATACATTCTTTCATCGCAACTGGGCATCGGTTCACAAACGGGCATCCAAAACTATTTAATATTTCAAGCGATGGTGTTGTTCCATCAATCGCCCGCAATACCTTTTCTGAATCGTCCATATTCGGAATAGCTTGTAATAAACTTTTTGTATACGGATGCTTCGGTGACTCAATAACTTCTTGAATCATTCCTTTTTCTACAACACGGCCGCCATACATAACAACAACTCGATCTGCTACTTCACGTACAAGCGCAAGGTCATGTGTAATTAATAGAATACTTGTATGTTGTTTTTCTTTTCTCTCTTTTAATAACTCCATAATTTGTTTTTGAATTGTTACATCCAGCGCTGTTGTTGGCTCATCTGCAATGACGAGTTTTGGGTGACAAGCAAATGCAATTGCTAAACAAATGCGCTGCCTCATACCGCCACTTAGTTGATAGGGGTATTGCTCGAAACGCTGTTCTGCTTCATGTATGCCTAAATCATTTAATAACTGAATCGCAATTGCTTTTGCTTCTTTCTTTGATTTCTTTTCATGCTGCAAGATTACTTCTGTAATCTGTTTTCCTACTTTCATTGTTGGATTTAATGATGAAAGCGGGTCCTGAAATATAAAAGAAATATCTTTTCCCCGTATGTGATTCCATTCAGCTTCTTGCAAGTTTGTTAATTCGCTATTTTGAAAAGAAATTTTTCCTTCCTCAGTGCGAATTGACTCTTGGTTTAAGCCAATAATCGATTGTGCTGTTACACTTTTTCCCGAACCACTTTCTCCCACAAGTGCAACTATTTCACCTTCATGAATGGAAAAAGAAACATGTTTTACAATCGGTTGTTTACGAGCCTCTTTTTCAACGGCTAACGTTACGTTTTCTAAAGATAAGAGCTGCCCCATGTTTTTTCCCCTTTCGATTTTGTTTCACAATTTTTGGATCAATTGCATCCTGCAAACCATCTCCAATCGCATTAAAAGCAAACATAATTAATGCAATCATTATCGCTGGGAAAAAAAGCTGCCACCATTCCCCACTTAACAATGTTCCTAGTGCATCGTTTGTCATCGTTCCCCAACTTGCTGCTGGCGATTGTACACCCAATCCGATAAAACTTAAAAATGATTCTGAGAAAATGGCAGCTGGAATCGTAAAAGATAAATTCACAATAATAATCCCTGTTAAATTCGGAATTAGGTGTTTATAAATAATTTTCATATGAGATGTTCCTAATCTCTCAGCGGCAATGACAAATTCTTTTTGTTTTAATGAAAGCACTTGCGCTCGTACAAGTCGTGCCATTCCAATCCAACCTGTTAATGCAAGAGAAAGAATAATTGTAAACAGTCCTGGCTTCATAACAATTAATAGTAAAATAACAATTAATAAATATGGTATACCATACATCACTTCGATTCCTCTTACAATCCACTCATCAATTAACGTACCGAGACGATTACGCCCTCTCACATATCCACTAAAGCCACCAATCAGTACACCTAATCCGATATCAAGAGCTGCTGCGATCAATCCGACTGCTAATGAAATTTTTCCACCAGCCCATGTTCGTGCCCAAATATCTCTTCCTAAATCATCTGTACCGAACCAATGCTCACTACTTGGTTGGAGGTTTGTTGCTTCTTTTATTTGCTCATTTGCACTATATGGCGTTAAACTTTCTCCGATAAGAGAAAAAATAACGATTAAAAGTAAAGTGACTCCCCCTATAATTGCTATTGGGTTTGATATGAGTTTTTGAAATACTTCCTTTTTCCGACTAATCATTTGCTGTTCTTTATTAGCAGTTAATGCTTTCTTATCTTCAGCCGTCAATAGCTGATCATCGATTTCGTAAGCCCCCATTTCAATTTCCCTCCTCACGTAATAGAACGAATGCGCGGATCAATCATGCGATGAATGATATCCGTAACGAAAATACATATAATGAGCAGTGCACTATAGAAAATAGTGGTTCCCATGATAACTGGATAATCTCGGTTAAAAATACTATCTACAAAATATTTTCCTAACCCTGGAATGGAAAATATTTTCTCAATCACGAAGGTTCCTGTTAACAAACCAGCCATAAGTGGTCCGACAAAAGTAAGAACCGGAACAATCGCATTTCGAAGCGCATGTCTTATAATAATTGTTCGAAGTGGTATTCCTTTTGCACGTGCTAGTTTAATATACTCACTTTGTAAAACTTCAATCATATTCGAACGAACAAATCTTGTAATAACAGCAATTGGCCCAAGCGCTAACGCAAAGGAAGGTAATACAGTATGAGCAAATGTTCCCCAAGAGGCAACCGGAAGCAGCTCAAGTTGAATTGCAAACACCTGAATAAATAACGGTGCTAAGATGAAACTTGGGATTGAGATCCCTAAAATCGCTAGTAGACTCACACTATAGTCAATGATTTTCCCATGATATAAAGCCGCAAACGTTCCAGCTGCAATTCCAACTAACAACGAAATAACAAATGCTTGTAATCCAATAACAGCAGATGGTCCAAAGCCAGTTGTTATGATTTCTGCCACTCCTTGACCCGTTGACTGAACAGATTCTCCAAAGTCAAAATGAATAATCCCATCCAAATACGCTACATATTGATTCCATAAAGGTTCATCAAGATGATATTTAGCCCTCATATTTTGGACAACTTCCTCAGGAAAAATCTTTGCATCTGATGAAAACGGATCACCAGGTATAATATGCATGATTAAAAAAGTAGCTGTAACAATAACCCATAGTGTAAACACCATAACTGATAGTTTCTTTACAACATACACCAAAATAACCCCCTAAACACATAAATTTACTTTGTTTTATTCGCGATTTTTTGCCAATTCCTCTCCTTATCCGCAATATAAAAAGCCTTGATCTTAAAAAATAAGATCAAGGCTTTTTAATCTATCCTATGCCTATCACTTATCTTTCAAGCTTTGGTTGCTTGCTGGAATTAGCACGGTATTCTTCTTTCAGAACCCGCTGCTGAGGTTTCATAGGGCCAGTCCCTCTACCTCTCTGGATAAGTAAATGACTATATTATTCTTTACTTTGAATTGTATATTTCGAATTATAATTCTGAAAAAACAAAAAGTCAATCCAAATGGGTATTTTTAGAAAAATCAGTTTTTATATTTTTACTTAACAGGAAA
The DNA here is from genome assembly GCF_000017425.1 of Bacillus cytotoxicus NVH 391-98. Taxonomy (GTDB): domain Bacteria; phylum Bacillota; class Bacilli; order Bacillales; family Bacillaceae_G; genus Bacillus_A; species Bacillus_A cytotoxicus. The sequence continues at coordinate 196,819 of NC_009674.1, read as the reverse complement.
TATCTAGCTTTCCATTCTATCGACATTTCGACAAGAAGGAATCTGCCATATACAAAACTAACCTTGCATATTGCAAGGTTAGTTTTGTGCTTCTTTTTGGAAACGTTTATAGTATGTAGAAGCTGTTGAAAAATGAACTTCTATATCACGAATTAATGATGAATCTTCTTCTTTTGCTAATTGATCTAACTTTTTCATCGCTTGTTCTGTTTCATTTAAGAAACCTTCATATAACTTATGCTCTTGTTCTTTTGACTTTGGTACGCGAATTTCTGTGCGAATATGCTCAATATCTTCTAACATGCTCTTTGTTACTTTCTGAACATCTTCTTTAAACTGCTTGTTAGCTATCGATTTCCCGCCTTTTTCCTTCGCTTGCCCCCATAATTGTACAGATTGATTTAATTCCTTATTCATTTTCTCATCATACTTTTTATGTACATCTTGGTATACCTTCATAGCTTCTTTCTCATCTGCTGATTGTTGCACATTTTCTTTTGTTTCCTTTGTATGTTGATTTCCACCGCACCCTGCTAAAAGCAGCATGCTCCCAAGCAAGGCTGCGCCCCATATTTTCTTCATCTTTTACTCTCCTTTTACTCTCCTTTTATCTACCTGACAATCTTTCTATAGAAACTTACATCATATCTCCACTTGTTATTATAACGAGAACACTTCACACTTTGCACTTTTGACCGTCATTTTCTGTGTGCATACCATCATTTTTGTCACAGTATCGTCACTTTATGCAACCAATCTCACCATAGTTATAATATGAAAAGAGGTGATTCAATTTATGTTTGAACCACCTCTTTTTTATGCGTCTATATCTTGTTTTTCCGGCAATACAAGTTTTCTTTCACTAGGCCTTGCCATGAGTAAATAATATAAAACGGCACCTGCTTCACATAACGCAATAACAACACCCATAGGAAGCGCTGTATTACTTCCCCCGATACCTACTAAAGGTGCAACAAGTGCCCCGGAGATAAATTGTAGCAGACCAAGTAATGCAGCAGCCGTTCCAGCCGCTTGTTTTTGATTTCTCATCGCAAGTGAAAAACCTGTTGTTGATACAACACCAACACTCGATACAACAAGAAATAAAGAACATAATACACCGATTAATCCAATTCCAAATACAATCGTAAGTAGTAAGGAAGTACCTCCAACAGCCGCAATTCCAATACCTACTACAAACAACGCTTTTTCACTTACCTTTCCTGCCAAGCGGCCCGTAATTTGACTGGCAATAATAATACCGATTCCGTTAATCGCAAAAAATAAGCTAAATGCTTGTGGCGATGCCCCATATATATTTTGTAATACAAACGGCGATCCAGAAATATAAGCAAACATCGCCGCTGAAACGAACCCTTGTGATACGGCATACCCCATAAATAAGCGGTCTTTCAATAACTTCCCATAGACCGACAGCGTCCCTGCTACGCCTCCTGTTATCCTTTCTTCTAATGGCAATGTTTCACGCAGTACAAAAATAACTGATATTAACATACAAATACTGATTACGCCAAGAACAATAAATACACCGTGCCATGAAGTAAATTGCAACAATTGTCCACCAATAATAGGCGCCAAAATAGGCGCTGCCCCGTTTACTAACATAAGTAACGAAAAGAACTTTGTCATCTCAGGGCCTGTATACATATCACGTACCATCGCACGGGATATGACAATACCCGCTGAACCTGAAGCTCCTTGCAGAAACCGTAATAGCACTAGAATCCAAATAGATGGAGCAACCGCACAAAGTAAAGAAGATGCTACATAAATAATAAGGGCAATAATCAAAGGTTTGCGCCGCCCATAAATATCACTAATAGAACCAACAAATAATTGTCCTACTGAAAGTCCGAGTAAACATGCTGTTAGTGTAAGCTGAGCAAGGGAGGCACTCGTTTGCAAATCCCCCATTAATTTTGGCAATGAAGGCAAGTACATATCAATAGATAATGGGCCAATTGCTGTGAGTGTCCCTAAAACAATAATCATCCAAAACCTGTTTGTTTTTACAGGCTTATATACACCGTGATTCATTTCATTCACTTGTAAGATTCATCCTTTCTACTATAAATATAAGGTTAAATTGATATATCTTAAACAAACGTAACAATTATAGTTACATCAATACAGATACGTCAAGTATATGCTACTTTCCTTTTTATAACATAAAAAAAGCGATAGAAAATCTATCGCTTTACTTTTTTAAATTTTCATTTGTGAATTTAGATACCGAAGACATCGTTTCCCCTGTGTCCAAATACGCCATTTTAATGGAATCTCCCACTTCGGTAAACATCGCATACGGGAAGTCTTTTGCAGAAACCATAAATACTTTGTTCTCATTTTCTAATAAGATGAAGACAAGCGTATTTTCTCCTGATTTCTCCTTATAAACACGCTGTACAATCCCTTCTTTTTGTGCTTCTTTTCCGCTAGAAGTCGGGCGGAATGAACCTCCACTTCCCGTTAGCACACTCTTATATTTGTCCAGCGCTTCTTTTTGAGTGGAACCTGTCGCAAATATTTTTGCATTGGAAGCATAAATCACCGTATGTGCTCGCACTAAACCGCCATCATCAATAACAGGTACAATCCAAGAAGGTTTCCCATACACATTATAAATAACCGGCATCGTTCCGTGCCATTTCTCTCTCTTAAAAGAATTATCTACTACCTCTGTCGCAGCTGAGCCATCCATAATTCCTTTTACTTCTTTTCCATTATAGTAATACAGCTTCCCTGTACGTGCATCTACTAATGAATAACCTAAAGCAGAATCGACACCTTCTTTTGGAGAAGTAAAATCAGTAAAGTAATATAATGTCCCGTCCTTCCCAAAGATTGGTGTTACCCCTTCTTTTGTTCCCCATTCAGTTGGAATCTTCACATCACTTTGAGAAAATTTCGTATTCCAAAAACCATGTACAAACTTACCAAAGTACGTGTTTAATAGTGATGCCGTTTCATGATTTAACACACCATCAATAAATTTAGGCGCTTTCCCTTTATCATATCGCTTTACATCACCTGTTTGTGCATCCACAACGACAACGCCTTTTACTTTAAAGCCAGATCGCCCAGAAATAAATTCACCGTATGTCATTGTATAATACGGTTTTCCTTTATCATCTATTTCAAACTTCGGTTTCCCTTTAAAAATAAGATTTGGCTCTGCCTTTCGAACAACACGTTCTAAATGATTACCAAAAAACATACTTGGTACATATTTCATTTTATACCCAAGATGTAATTTCGCTTCCGCATCAGGATTTGTACCTGACATCGTCACATAACCAGGAATCGTTCCTGCCTTGCGTGCCTTAAAAAATCCCGAAACCTCAATTGGAGCCACATATAAAGCTTTCCCATCTACCATTTGTGGAGTAAGTTCTCCTAATTCAAAGTAGGCTACCTTTGGAATATCACCAAATACCTTCTTCATCTTATTTTCCGCTGTTTTCGGTGGAACGGTAAACGGTTGATCATTTTCTGTGAAAGGCTCTGAAATATCTTTTTCGACCTTTATAACAGAATCATATTTATTTTGTGAGATTACGATATCATGTACATAAGCAAAATAGCCGTAAGCTAAAAGTAAAACAAGCATTACACTTACTTTCACCTGAACTTCTAATCTTCCTCTTCTACCTTGCAACACGAGAACAACTCCAATGAGCACAGCAATAACAACCGTGTAATGCGTAAGAATCGAGTCTACACGGTTATCGATTAGTCAAAAATATTCATAGATTGCAATGCCAATCCAAAGAAAAATTGGAATGACTAAAATAGGTGCAGCCTTCTTTTTTATAATTGTCTCAGCATTTTTTTGATCCACTGTACGAAGTGTTTTTCTTGTCCATGGAATTAAAAATAATGTAAGAATTGCTAAAACTAAAAATTTCATCAAAGGCAATGTCTCCTTTTCTTTTGTTATTCCTTTCAGTATAACAAATTAGGTAAATGTGGAAATCAAAATTTTAGATATATATGCCAAAAAAGATTGCCTATCAATTCATTTAAACTGTACCCCGAATCGTGGACACTTAAAAAAGCCCATGATTCAGGGGGGGATGTATTTTTACACTCATTCCTCGTTATAATGAAACAATGTTGAACTACTCACCACTTAACGACCTTACGGTCTGTTTGAAGTGGGAGATTCCTAAGAACACCAACCTATCGGTTAGTTATTGATTAGGATATCCCCGTAGTCCCTACGGTTAGAAGTCTTATTGCTTCATTTTTAAGATTTTGTCCTGCGTTAATATCTCTATCGTGATGACTATTACATTTAGGGCAAGTCCATTCTATAAGTTTAAGATTCTTAACGTCTTTATTTTGGTAGCCACAAACTGAACACAATTGAGAACTTGCAAATGTTTTAGATACAGTCACTACTTGTTTACCGTACCATCTTGCCTTGTACGCTAACATCGTTCTGAATTGCGACCAACTCACTTCACTAATGGCTTTAGCTAACTTATGATTCTTCAACATATTTGACACTTGCAAATTTTCCATACCAATGATGTCGTGGTTTTTGACAATATAAGTAGAGATTTTTTGCAAATAGTCTGTTCTTGCATTCGTGATGTTCTCATGGATGCGAGCTACTTTACGTTTTTGCTTTTGATAGTTTTTTGCTTCATCCAGTTTACATTTTCGTTTTAATGCCAATTCCTGTCGTCTGGAAAGAACACGCTGTGCTTTCGCTAATTTTTCTTCCAGTTTGCGAAACCATTTAGGATTGCTAAATACTTCTCCCGTTGAAAGAATCGCAAAATCTTTCAGACCCACATCCACACCAACAGACGACCCAGTTTTAGGAAGTCCTTGAACGTTTGTTTCAGCAAGAATGGATACAAAATACTTACCACTTGGATTTCTTCTCATTGTAGCATGAAGAATACGTCCTTCTACTTCACGACTTTTCGCAAACCTAACAAATCCAAGTTTAGGTAACTTGATTTTGTTGTCTACAATGGCAATATTTCCATTCACATGCTTTGTTGTGTAGGATTGCACTTTATTCTTTTTAGACTTGAAACGTGGTGCTTTGTTTTGTTTCTTGAAGAATCGAGTATACGAATCAGCAAGGTTTTTGAGTGATGATTGAAGGGCAATGCTATCAACTTCTTTTAGCCATACTAATTCCTTTTTCAACTGTGTGAGTTTATCTGAACAAGAATTATATGTTAATCCTTTGCCTGTCTCTTTGTATACGTTATTCCACTTCTCTAAAAAGTGATTGAATACAAACCGAGAACAACCGATTGTTTTTGCAATTAGAATTTCTTGTTCTTTATTCGGGTAGATACGGAATTTGTATGCCTTTTTGACCAACATTGATTTCTACCTCCTTCTCGGTATACACTAATTATATATTTAATATATAGAATGTTTCGAGTATATACTGAAAGGGTAGTGAAAAACATGAAACGTATTTCAAAATTAATTAAGTTCCCTGCTGATTTAGTAGCAGAAATCGAAAAGTATCAAAAGGAAAACTATATCTCAAGTTTTGCGGGTGCAGTTTATGAACTTATCCGCAAAGGTTTACGTGTGTCGGATCGTTAACGTGGCACAAATCCCCTATCCGAAGGCGATTCATCTCCCACCTACTCATTGGGCTACGCCCTTCACATTCCTTGAGGTGGGAGTATTCTCGCTTATTGTGGATAAAATCCATAAATATATCTAATTTAAGACAGCGGTCCATTAAAAATTATTCCGTCCCCATTTATTTTAATAATTTTAAGGCGATTCGTATTTTTAACGAATATTGTTTTATATTGCTTTCTTCCATCTTTATCAAGAATGTGAAGAACACGTTTCCCCTCGTTATCTGTTACCGTTTGAAAATTATAATCTTCGCCGCCAATTTGTTCAACGATCTTATTATATTCAGGTAATGAAGCCCACTTCTCATGGCTTTCATTTACTTTCGGATTGTTTTCGGATTGTCCTTTCGGCTCTTCATTCTTTACTTGCTCCGTCTTTTTTTCATCCTTTTTTTGTTCTATATCTTTCTTCTCTTGTTGTGAGAACTCCTCCTTTTTCACTGCTACATCATGATTGTCTTTAGTTGTTTCAGCGCGGTTGCAAGCTATTAACATTGTTGACATAGCAATTAATGCAATAATAATCTTATACACTATTTTTCAGCTCCTTTTTTATTTCATTGTAACAACAAATGCTTCTTACTATCTAGAAACTCATTCACGAAACATTTCTCTCAACTAAACATGTAATTATATAATATATCCTAACAATAACACGAAAATAAAGAAAAGCAGTAGATTAATGGTGACTAACAATCTAAAAGAGGAAGTTATTATGTTTAGTAATTTAGCAAATAAGAGGCTATTTTTATAGGAGTTTCTCGGATTTATTGACATATACTTCAAAAGAAGATAACTTCTCTGTCTGAATATCCTACAATAATGAATGACTAACATACAAAGAGGTTCCACAAACCAAAGTATTAAGTCCAAACTCAAAGAGAGGTTTACATTCAAAAAATAAGTTGATAGAAAGATTAAGGCACAAAATATTATAGATACATACGACATTTAATAATCACGAAAGTATATAGGAGAATTTTTTATGAGATGACGGATTGTATTATTAAGTGCGACACCTAGAAAAAGCAAAAAAGCTCACCTTGTTTCGTGTAAAATAGAAGTTACCACACCACAAATTACACGGAGGACGAGTATGAGCTATTCCCATTTTACCACGTTTGAGCGTGGACAACTAGAACCACTTCATAAATTAGGTCATTCAACTAGAGAAATTGGTGCCATTCTGAAGCGTCATCACTCTTCTATTGCACGAGAATTGAAAAGAAATACTCATGAAGACGGCGAATATTACAGTTGGTAATAAGATGACTTAATGCAACAGCTCGTAGCATTGTCTCTTCATCAATATCCAATTTTTCTGCTACAGCCACTACAGGTAAGGTTGCCGCTATCCCTTGGTTTCCACTTCCTGAGTTCGCCATAACAGGTAGCGTACTTCCCGCCATCCTTGCATCCTATCCCGCTGCCGATAAGGCCATTGCGCATGTTGCTAAATCATTAGGGAGTATTCCTTTTTCTATATTCATTTTTAAAGTTTTACCTACTTCTAGGCCATAACTATTATTTAATCCTTCTAATCCAATTCTGTAGTTAAAATCAATACTTTTTTTGATTAGATCCAATTTATTAGTGTCAATAGCAGTAACAAAGTCATAAATCGAATCCACGTCAAGTGTTGATTCTATATTTTCCAAATACATTTCACTATCATTTTCTGAAGAAGAAATAATTATTTGATTATCAATCTCAACGCAGGAAATATTAGTATGTTCATTGGCAATAACTACTCTTACTTGATTATGCTCCGTCTTTAAAATCACCTCAAAATTCCTATTAAGGCGATGAATTTCACAAGCATTAATATTTAATAAATAATTTCATTAGACCCCATATCCAACAAAATTTAATTGTATATGAATATACTTAGACCAAGTGACATCCAATAATTATATTAAATTAATTATACAGTTTCTTTAGAAAAACAATTACAACTTTTTACATTAATTTTAACCTTTCTCAAATCATGTGTCAGACCATTATAATATAAAATTTCATCTTTCAGAACTGGTAATCCAACTATAAGTTTAATAACTTCTAATACTTGTATAGATCCAATAATCCCAGGAATCGCTCCTATTACACCTATTTCACCTTTATGAACGAAATCACTATTAGGGAAAATACAATTATAGCAATGGTTAACATCTGGAGTAATTGTTGTAACAAGACCCTCAAAATTAGAAATGCTACCATGCACAAATGGTATGTCATTTTCAGAGCAAACAGCGTTAATAATTTTACGAGTTTCCAAATTATCAACTGCATCAACAACAACATCATAATTTTTAAAAAGTTGTTGTGCTTTTTCTTTATCTAATTTCATTTGAAAAACTTCCGTTTCAACTGCGGGATTTAATTCATTTACAAATCGCTCAGCAGAGTTCACTTTTGGATAATTCAACAACGATGTTTTATGTATAATTTGACGTTGTAAATTACTCTCTTCTATTACATCATGATCTACTATTCCTAATTTACCTACTCCAGCTGCAGATAAATATGAAATTATAGGTGAACCTAAGCCTCCAGCTCCAATAACTAATACCCTAGCATTCCCTAGTTTCTTCTGTCCTTCTTCCCCAAATCTTTCCATAATAAGTTGCCTTCTATAACGGATATCATAATTAATCATTATATTCTCCTCTTCTCTTACTCTACAATTATTTCAATATTTTTTTCTAAGTTAACTAAGCGTTCAACTAAAGCATTAATGGATGAATTCTTTGGCCATTTTCCTAAAATCCACAAAAAATATTCTTCTGCAGACGCAAATGTAGTAATATAATCATTTTTATTTTTGAAAAAAACTCTTTCAAAAATATTCTTGTCTTCGTATAAAAAGTCTATTCCTTTTATATCGCAAATTGTTCCATCAATATAATCCGGGTAGTCAAAGCTAAAATAGTACAAAGTTTCGTCAACTTCATGTAACATCATACTTTCTTTAATATCAACTCTTCTATTAGTAGCAATAGCATAGAAAAGACCTAAATATTCCACCCCATATTTTTCTTCAAATATGAATGAAAAAATCCCCCCCGCGCCTATTCGAGCTGCAGTTTCTATGACATATATTTCATCATCTTTTGTAACTATAACTTCAGTATGTGTAGCCCCATTATTCATTCCAAGAACTCTATTAGCTTGATACACGACCTGCAAAATTTTCGTTTCAATGTCTATCTCATCTTCACCAATTGTGTGATAGAGTTTATCAGGAAACCTATTCCCTTGCGGAATCCATTTTTTTAATATTTTACTGAATTGAGGTATTCCGTCTTGCCAAATTACATCAGCCGAATACTCATCGCCACATAAAAATTCTTCTACTAATATTTTAGGTTGAATTTTTTCTGAGGAAATTGCCGTTGAAAGGGTATTTAACATCTTAATATTTAGAATTTCACTATTCAATTCATTAAGGTTGTGAACAAGGCGAACACCACTACTGGAAAATCCTAAATTAGGTTTCACTATGACAGGATAATTTAAGGATTGAACCTCCTCTATTGAGGATTCAGAATACTCAATAGAGGAAGCATTTAAAATATTAGCTTTTGTCCATATTTTTTTCATTAAAAATTTATCTCTCATATTTTTTACAAGATCTGAAGTTAACACAGAAAAAATACCTGTACACTCTGATAAATAAGAAGCTTGTAATAGATACTCTTCCGAGATACAAATAATTACATCGATATTAAGTTGCTCACAATACTTAACAACAACATCAAAGTCATCACGAATATCTAGATTTAAAATGTTTTCATCTTTGGACTTAGATGTTTTTTTTATAACATAATATAGCTTATCATCATGACGCCCTGCTTCTTTTTCAAACTTTTCAAACATAAAAAGTGGTGGCTCTATCACTAAAACATTCATAATTAAAGCCTCCTTTCTTTATTTTTCAACTTCCCTGTTCTGATTCTCTCTACTGATCATTTCTAAAATCCGGTTATAGCCTAAGCCCATACACATTGTTTGAGCCAACTTCCCAGGTTCATTTGTAATATTATAAACATCTGAAAAATGATACATATGTTTGTTTACTGAGGACACTGATACTTCTAAATCCTTTACATGTACAACTAGCTCTAATTTATTATCAGAATACACTTGTGAAAAGAGTTTGCTGTCAGTATTATCATCAAAGAATATATCATTCGCAATTTTTATTTCAAATTTCAAATTTATTTTTTTCATTAACAGTATCCAAAAATCTACAAGTTGTTTATGGCACTCAGCTATAAATTCTTCTGTTCCAAAGAAAACGAACTCTCGCATAACAAACTCAAGAAGTCTTGTTGTATTATTTAAATTTCCAGATTCATCTCGGAAACAACTGCCTTTAATTGTATAAACTGTATTGTTTACTCCTTGCTTATCCCTTAGCTGTGGATATACATGTAAGCAAAGTGCTGGATTCAAAACATACTTCTGGTTAACATCTAAATACTTTCCTATCTTACTTCTTTCAACACCATCATGAGGAAATTTTGTGTAGTCCTTTGTTGTGTGGGAGGTATAGCATAAATGATGAAAGCTATTCTTCAGGTACCCTGTACGTTCTAATTCTTCTAGTTCAATCATATGTGGAGCATATATCTCTGACAATTCAAAAATAGTAGAAAAATATTCATATATTTTTTCATCAAGTTCTTTTAATAGTTCTATCCAAATTTTATTATAAATATTTAATCCTTTTTGTACCTTTATACTGATATTAATAAATTTTTTTACTTTTTCTATAAACTCTTCTTCGAATATTCTGTCGAATGATATTTGATTTTCACTTAAATAACCTTCTGTGTTTTCTACATTCCAAATAACACTGTCCTGATTTTGAAGGGGTAATTCATTTAGCTCTTCATAACGTTCGAATATTTTTTTCAGGGTCTCTAATTCATTTAAACTTATTTCTAATTCGTCTAAAATGTGAAATATTTTAGTACCTAACATAAATCTTCCCTCTAGCTGTGGGAGAAAATAATGCAATTGATATTTTAATTGATCCAATACAAGAGGCTGAAGCTCCTTTTTAAAGGTATATTGAAATCCACTCACTTATTATTGCTCCCCTCTATATACGCTTCAATTTTTTGAATGGTTTCGAAATTTTTCAAATCAAGTGTTGTAAAATCAATAGTAATATTAAATTCTTTTGTTACTTCTAAAACCAATTTCATAACACGGATTGAGTCAATCCCTAACTTAAAAACTTTCTCTTCTTTTAATGCATCATAATTTTCACATAGATTTTGAAAATCTTGTTTTGCTAGTAATCTTTCCATAACTGCAAGAATTTGTTGTTTCATAATACTATACCCCTTTATTGTTTGTAGTTAATAAATCTAAAATTACATTATAAATTCCTGCCTGTAAGTCTTGAATTTGTTGTGCAATATTTTTAAACGTTGCAACATAATGCTCATAATAATTTTCATCACTCAATTCTACAATTAATCCCAGCATTACCTTAAGTTGATTTATTGATTTTCTTAATGTAACCGAAATATTATTATCTTTTACCATCTGTTTTTCAATAAAATACTCATATAGCACAATAAGTGGCAAAATCTTATTTTCAATTTGCTTACCTAGTCTATTTTGTATATTTTTTTCATGATTAATATTCTTTAAAATATTATCTTTTTCATTTTGCAAATAATTAATCATAGACTCAAAAGCGTATATATTATATTTAACCAATTGCCCTCTCATATATAATTGTTCATCTACAATTGAGAAATCCATCCATTCTTTTAAGATTTTTTTACACAATTCAGAATCTGAAATGTTTAATTGTCTATGAAGATCTTCATCATATCGAATTACCTCATATTCTAATTCCAACTCTTTCGGTAATCTTTCTACAAAATCCTCTCTACTCATTTCTACATTTATTTTCTGCATATTTTCATTTATTTTTGTATACAGAACTTTTGTTGATGTTACTTTCTCAATTAAAGTATTTGTATAATAACGTGTTCCATCAATATGATCCATTTCAACTACCATATTTATTTTATTTCCTAAACTAGTTTCATTTATTAGTTCAGAATAAATGTCATTAAATTTAGCAGTATGTGCAACTAATATATTTCTTTTTATTAAATTTTGTTTAAATGCATTATTTGTAGTTAAAATTGGCTCTGAACCATTTTCTTTGAACTCCCAGTCAATCCATCTATCCATATAAAATAATTCAAAATCCCCTACATTATAAACTTTAGCCAAAACATAAAAATAGTTTTTTTCATAACACACAAAATCCATAATTTTTGATATTAATTTTTCTTCTGTTAATATCATAATCTCAACCTCCTGCAAATTGTAACAGTACTGTTAATTCCATATCACTATTAAATTGTATTTTTTCAATATGTTCTTCCTCAATTACCTCATTATTTAGTACTAAAAAATACTTATTCTTTAATTTCCCATCTTCTTGATATAATTCTGTATACAATGGATATTTTTTTAACTCATTTTTCAAATCTTTATAAGTATTAACATCCACAAAGAATGTACCATTATCCTCTAATTTAACCTCATTACCTAACCTCACTAATAAATGATCTGTTAAAAATAATTTCATAAACTAAAACTCTCCTTCTCCAATATATGTTTTTTAAATTACTACGTCAGATTTCACAACCCTAAAACCTAAATCTCTAGATGAATATACTTCTTTTTCTCCATATCGATATGTAGGTGATAAAACTTCTAAAAACGAATAAAAACTTCCACCACGACAAACACGATAAGGAATGTATCTTTGGATTAAATAAGGATTTTTATCTAATTCTATTGAATCAAGACACCATTCCCATACCAATCCTTGCATATCATATATTCCAAATTTATTAGGCAACTTTTTCCCTACGCTTTCTAAATAGTTATTACTATTCATACTGTACCAAGCATAATCTAGCATGATGTCATTCTCAAAAGGAATATCCTCTAATCCTACATTAGCAACATATTCCCACTCTACTTCTAAAGGTAATCGGCATCCTATCCAATACGAAAACATCATTGCTTCATACCAGTTGACATCTACTACCGGTGAGTCCGAAGGATAATCATTTTGATACCCCTTATCATATAATTGGTATAATTCTTTTGTTATGCATGTTTTAGACATTTGAAAATTATAAATATCTATATTTTCACAACATTCAGAATCATATATATACGAATGTGGTTTCGCATAATCACTCTGATTGTAACTACATGTTTCAATTGAGATCATATCTGGTTCCAAATATTTCAAAAATCTCTTTTGATTTTGTATCTCTAATTCTTTCATTTTAATACGAATTTCCCGATTATTAGAACTACATAAAAGAACATAGTCATTGTATAATTGATAACTATTTTTAACAGGTTTTTTCAATTCATCTATAAATCGTTCTAGAATTTTATCTTCCTGTAATTTCACTTCTATTCCCCCCTCAATACCATAAATTCTTTCTCTTTAATTTCACCATTATTAGTGCCGAATATTCTGATAATAGGCTTTTCAATATTCTTAATAGCTATTATTAAATGCCAAAGTTCATCAGTGGGATGTAATTTTAGATCTATTAAATCAAAAATTGCTGGATGCCGCATATGTGAATGAAAAACACCCACTTTTATTAAGTTATTCGCTCTAATGTATTTTTCTAATTCAATCAACTCTTGAAAATCTGCTAAAAATCCTGCTGTTTGATGCGTTTTATAATAGTTATCTATATTTTCAAAATCATATTCGCCTCTTTTATCCTTTTTCATAAAGAAATAGCTGTGAATATGTTCAGGTGAATCTGATTTGGCTAAAAAAAATCCAAAACATTTCTTTTGTCTGTTCTCTAAAACATCATCAATAAAATTTTGATACGTTTCTTCATTAAATGTAACCATATAAGTCAACTCCTATTTTCTGTTCTAGGAATAATTAGAGAAAGTATAATTAAACCAACCATAGTTACTATACAAGTAATTAAAACATCATATTCTATTAAATATCCATACACTAGATTTGCTATTGGAGCAGTAGACGTTGCTATCAAAAATATAATAGCAAAAACTTTCCCCAAAATTGTACGGTCTATATTTAGTTGAACTAATGTAAAGAATTCAATATTAAACATAATTGTTAAAAATGATATAAAAAAGGTTGCAAATAAAAAGGTATATAGGTTGGAAAATAGTACAAAAGGTAAAATAACCATCCCCTGTAAAAAGATCATCTTTTTAACATCTATAAACGAAAGAATTCTTTGAACACTATCATTTTTAGAGTGAACCAAAAATGCCGCAAAAATCGCTCCTATTGCAGCTGCTATTCCAATTAACATATAGATACTTACAGATGAAAAATAGATTTTTCCAATTGATTTTTCCAACAATTCAAATCCAAACAAATAAAAATTTAATATTCCAGCTGCAATTATCATTTTGAAAATTATACGATCACTATATAAAATGTTAAATGCTTCCCTAAATTTTATAGTAACAACCTTTTTTGTTTCTATTGAAATTGGCTTTAAACGTATTAACCAAAAAGTGTTTAATAGAAATGTAATTAAATTCAAAAGTATTGCATATATGGGATTGATACCAATTTTGACCATTATATACGCTAATATTGGACTTACTAGAGTTAATACATTTTTACATGCAGTTTGAATACTATTAAATGATTTAAGGTGATCTGTAACTACAAAGTATGGTAATGCAGCCTTAGAAGCTATTGAATACACTGAGCTTGTTAATACTAACACAGTATTTAAAATAATAACGGTTATTAGTAGATCGAAGTTCATCATAATACATACCATTGATAATAACGCTGCGGTTGCACTGATTAATTCCATAGCACACATTGTTCTTTTTGGCGAATATTTATCAGCTGCAATCCCTCCTAAAAATTGAGCAAAAAACAGCGCAACTGATGTAATTGCTGTTGCTATTCCCAAAAATGCTGCACTATTAGTTTCATCTAAAATAACCCATTTAATGTATTGATCATATGTATAGCTTCCCAAAAGAGTTGTTACATACCCAGTAATAAGTAATTTCTTATTAGTCATATTTCTTCTCCATATTCTAAAATTAAAAACTACTTTTTTGATCCAGAATGCTACTAATTCTAGTACTAAAATTGAGAGGGTATTAACATTACCAGTTAAAAAATTAATTAACTTAAAAATAATAAAAACAGCACCTTAAACTACTGTTTAATCTGCACACTTCTTTCACAAGTTATATCATTTTTTAGATATATTTCGTCACCTCCATTAATTAGTTTTTGTTTTAATACCTTCATAATATAAACCTCTTTTTAATTACCAGATTATTCTGGACAAATTAATTATACACCTAAAACTTTTTTTGAAAATATGCATTTTTACATATTTTCAAATTTTCTGATAAAAGCACCGTAAGAACATAGGTTTACTGTTATTTAAATCATAATACAATCTAATACATAGGTTAGTTATGAATTTTACTAGTATAAAGATTACAAAATAAACATTTTAAATATAATATAGATGCGAATTCAATCTAAAATGTAGAGTTAGCATTTATATTATCAGTATCAATACTAAGATGGAGTGGTTTATTTTTCTGCTTATCATAGCAAAGCAGAAGTTATTCAGAAAAAAATATGGGGTGGTAATGGACTTACCTCAAAAGAATTAAAATATCCACCTTTAAAGGGATAAATAAAAAGTCGATTCCTTATAGGGTTATCACTAATCAAATATCTGAACGTGAGTTTTATGTCTTTTGCTTGACGGAACCTCCTTTAGACAATGTGTATCTCAAAGGATAAACGGTACGACTTTATTTCCATTATATGGTAGAAATAAACAACCATTCTATTATTGTATAAAAGAGCCGACACTGAATATTTTTAGAGTCGGCTCTTTTCTTTAGATACTACAGAAACTTTATTTATTTTTAAAGAACATCTTAACTTTATTTCAAATCACAATATGTAAAATAACAATGCAGCCATGTAAATTAGATTGTTTATTCGGCCCGAATTATTTAATTTTCAATTTCCTTATTTTCCCAATAACAATTATTGGTAAGAATAACTTACCAATACCACTTTTCCAACCTAAAGCGATTGAAATTGTCTCAAATTGGATTAAAGCAAAAACAACTAAACAAACATTTTTTAATTGATTTATCATTTTTCGGCTATTTAAATAAAACTGCTTAGCATTCGATTCATTCAGTCTTTGTGGATAGTTATGTACTTCTGGAAACTTTTCTAAGGTTTGCATTAAAAGCAGGGTGAATGCCCCGATTCCCGGTAGAATCAAAAGTTCCCACTTTGTCCCCCAGCGATTTACAACCCCAGCTGCATTATAATGTCCCGGTACTTCCTCAGGTAATCTGCCCCAAATAATAATCAAAAAAATAATTGATCCTAAAAAAAATGAATAGCCAATGGTATCCCCAATCCATTCACTTGTTGTTCTTTGGATTTTTATTTTAGGTCGTCCCCATGAATTGACGATATGTCCTTTCCCCCTTCTATGATATTTATAGTAATACACATCGTGTATTACATTTTGATTTTCTACCTAAACCATGTCAAATTTACAATATTTTCACAATTCGTCATTTTAGAATATGCCCTGATTGTTAAATCTACTTTTATCTAATATTCTGGTCAAACATCCTACAAATAATCCAGGCTATTCAAAATCATGATAATTCCAACTATACACATAATCCACGAAAGAGCCGATCCTGTATTATTAGCGATTTTCACTCGAAGCTTCTCGAGAGATGTTTGCATCCGCCTTCCAAACAGGAGATAGAAGAGAAACAGTACGAGGGAAGGCAACACCATAATAAAATTGTATCCAGCTAAAATAGACGACCATTCCACCCATGATAGATTAGAAGTAGTCATTATGCCAATTGCTGCAAAATAAGGAAATGCAGTCCCCACTTCAATGAATGAAGTAGTGAACCCTAGAACTACCATTGAAAGAATACTTTTTGATTTTGGTGCAGGTAGGTCTGAGCTTTTCTTTGTCGGAACATAAAAACTCGCTATGAACAATATCCCCCCAATAATAAAGAACATCCAGCTTACGATTCGATTTTGAAATACGCCAGAAATTATCTCAAGCAAGAAATCTAATCCTAACATGAGTGAAACTCCAACAACAAAATAAAATCCTGCTACCGTCAATAAATAAACCAATAAACGTTTAGTAAGTTTCTCTTTATCTGTTAAAAGCAAATATACTGTTACCCCTAATGTGGCAGGGCTTAGCGTATCTAATAAGGCCAATCCCCCTATTAGGAGAAGTAGTTCTGTACTCATCCTTCTTTCCCCCTTTATTCTTTTCGGCGATAAAAATGGCATATGCCTGATCCATAAACTCAAGCACATCTTGGTCAATTGGATATAATCTCAGTTTCTCTGATTGTTTTGGCGACATCCTTATTTCCCAAAGTTTATCTAAAAATTCATCCTCACCTTTAAATTCCTCTAAGCGCTTTTCATCCATTCTTCTAATGATATTTGGGAACGTCCTTCATATAACGCTTTAGCTGACCTATCAAAGCAATCCATTCTAGTGAATCAGCGCTATCACTTGTCATATTGAGAACCTTTCCCATAGTTTTATCTTTGATTGCGAAGTCCTGTTTCATCGCAATGAACAATTGAAGAAGCTAAAATTTTTGAACGAATTTCCTCTTCATTTTCTTGTAAACTTTCACTAAAAGAACGAATGAGGCGGTTGATTGTGCCTTGACTGATCGAATGCCGATACACATTTCAAAAGATTCAGACGTCTACTAAAGAGACAGATACTGATATTGTGTCAAATCGTTCACCATCAATTGAACATGCTGACCATATTGAGTCGCGTTTGTCACACCTTTTGGAAATGGAACTTCTTCAATATGAAAACAGTGCGGGCAAATTTTTCGTTCCGCTTCATGTTGAAGTACCTCAAAAGAAAACAGACGGGATATCGAACACCTGTCGCACTTTTTTCAAGCGAACAGGTTCATTTTCTAATGGTGATTGGCAACACGAGCACATTGTCACAGGATGAATAAAAACACAATCTGAGTGTTCCACTTGGCGAAGTGTATGCACTTTATGACCAGGTTGGTTATCTGTTTTTTCACGTAGACTTTTTGTAGCTGTTTTTTGTAACCCGTCCATTAGTAGTGATTTATAACTATTTTTTGAGTTTTTATGCGCGTGCATAATGTTTCAACTAAATTCACAACAGAATTTGGCCCTTGTTTATAAACAAGAAGAATATCTTTTCAGTTCATACACTTCACCTCCTGTTTTTCTTATTGCCAGTGTTAACAGGAATTTGTGGAGATAACTTGAAAATCAAATTATCAAACCATTAAAACCTTAGGGTAGCTGAGTAGTTACAATTTTTTAATTAATATTTATGATAAATAATCGAACTTTAATTATATCATTTTTCAATATATAATATCCTCTATTGCACATTTGTTTCATAAAGAAAATACTGTACATACGTATGTTGATTCAAAAAGAGTTTACAGTTAATACACAAGCTAAACCTTACTTAGCGCGTATAAGTATTTTTTGAAGGGAAATATGTATGATAGAATAGATATCAAAATGGGGAGTTATGCATAAAAAATGTAACATCGTAAGATTTTTTAATGTTATTAGGAGTTGTAAATTCAAATGAATAAATTCACTAAATTAGTCGCAGCAGAAGATTTTTCAGAGAATGTGTGGACAAAGAAAGATTATATTACTTTACTTTTAATCCCATTAATATTCCTTGCAGGCTTTATCACTGAATATTTCTCAGTAAAAAATCAATTGTGGGCAATTATTGATACCAGTTTGCGCATTATCATGTTTCTTTTCCTGATGGTTGTTTATGCTCCGATGCTTCGTATACATTGGAGTAAATTTAAATTAGCGTGGAAACGTTCCGTTCTATTAATTATTGTCGGTGGTGTTCTTTTACAAATTCTAATTAGTTTGATTCGCTCACTTATTCCAGGAACTAGCACCAGCACAGAAACAGATGTTCCCCCTTTAATTGATCCTTTGACTGCAAGTCCTGAAATGTTCATGCTCTTAATTTATATCGCTTTAGGTCCTATTGTTACAGGATTAATTGAAGATACTGTTTTTCGTTATACACTTCTCGGTAAAATATTACAGGGTGGATTTTTTAGAAAAGCATGTATTATAATAGGAAATTCAATCCTTTTCGGACTCATTCACTATTATAATTTTGGGAGTGTAATGGATACAATCCCCTTCATGTTTGCAGGTCTATTTCTAAATATAATCTATCTATGGACAAGAAATATTTGGCACGTGTTATTAATCCACACTGTTAACAACACGGTCCTTACAATAGGAGCGTTGTTAATCATCGTTATCGTACGATTGCTTGGGTTAAAAGCATAACAGTGAAATAATGAACATGCATAAAAGCCTTAAAAGAGGATTTCTCTTTTAAGGCTTCTTTAAAGTGAAAGACATATTAACCATTAGAGTGAGGAAAAAAGAAAGTGTACAACAACTTAAAAGTGTACTCATACATATAAAGTTTCTATTTATTTAAAGATGGGTTGCTCCACACTCTAGCCTGATTGGTGAATAGAATGACTCGCATTTTTTAAAAGGCTTTATTGTAAATTAACCCACTTTATTATCTCTGTACAACACAAATTTAGCTTTGGAATAAAGTTTGATTAAATTAACTTAATAAGCCTTAATAAAAGAGCAATTAGAAAAAGCGTGTTTTAAAAAAAGATTGATCAAAACACGCCTTTTCTATATTCAATTGAAGCGTCCCTTTATAAAAAAGTTTGATTATTTTTATTCAACCATAGTTCCCCGATAGTTAATTTTACATATAGTTCACTATCTAAAGTAAATTAAGTGGCTTTGGATACTTTACCTGCTTACAACAAATTTCTACTATCCCATCGCTGTCAACAGAACCATAATTCCATTAGTTAGACCATGAATAATAACTGACGGCCAAATTGAATGAGTTCGTTCATACGCCCATGCAAAGACTATACCGCTCAAGAAGTTTACAGGCATCGCATTATAAGTTGGAATGTGGATAATTGTAAAGATTAATGAGCTTAGAAAAATAGCCCTCATCATACCAAAACGTGTACGTAGCCATCGATATAAAAAACCACGATAAAAAATTTCCTCATATATTGGTGAAATGACCGCCGCAGAAATAAAAGCAATAAAAACAGTAAAGAAATTTACGTTTTGCTGTATCGCTTCAGTTTTGCTGTTCTCATAAGAATTCCCAATAAAGCTAGTAAGCACCATCACTATTACATCACCAACTATTAATATAATAGTTAGTAGGACAATAAGTTTCCAATCTTTTATAGAGAATGACCTGATTCCTACTTCACTCCAAGAAAGTTTCTTTGGCCGAATGATCATAAAATACACACCTGATACTAAAACAATCGCTATTGTTAATCCTATTAGAGTTCCTGAATATAGCTCATTATCAAACCACTGAGAATAAATAGGATTTACTAAGAATTTTATGCATCCTATGACAAATACAAATTCAAGTAGCATCATTAAGAGAAATTCTTTTAATCCCCAAGGGTCTTGATCCTTCCAATTCATGTCCTTTTGCTTCATTCATCATTCCTCTTTCCTTGCATGATATAACCTAACTATAATAGGTGACGTAACGTCACTTGCAACATTCAGTTTCAGGAGGATATGCATCCGAACAATAAACAATATAATTTCACTCCCATAATAAAAAATACCCCTTTAGACATGATTCTAAAGGGGTAAAAGCATCGCGACTTTATTCAAAATATCAATCTTTATTCAAAAGTTACAAAACATGTAGCTTTGGAATAAAGTACGATCAAAAATGCCATATGAGCCCTCATTTTATGGCCAAAAATAAAAGTCCATTTTGAAAAAAGTTTGATCACAATGGATTTTTATTCAGCAGATATAAGTTTGATTTTTATAAAAAAGTTTGATCATTTTCGAGGTAATTAATATTTTTATTATTAAATAAACTATTAGAAATCAAGAACAAACCAATAATTCCTGTAAGAAAAATATATAATGCAATAAAATTAGGAGCTAAGACCGCACTAATGATTAAAGCTGATTTTGATAACATATTACCAATTTTATTAGAAAATCCAGCAACTGCTGAATAGGCCCCTCTTTTATCTATAGGAATAATTCTAATCCTTTCTGAGTTGTAAGCAGGGGCATATAATAATTCTCCAATTGTTGCAATTACCATTGAAACTATTAATATATAAATATTAGATGATATGACCATTACTGAATACCCTGATATATATAATAACACACCGATCGTTATTGATTGATTTGGACTCATCTTTTGTGAAATTCTTGAAAATACAAAAGTCATACTAATAACGATAAAAGTATTTATTATCATTAAAATAGAATATAATTTTACACCATCAATTGAAAAACCGTAGAATCCTACTGTTGTAAAATCCTCTTTTAGTCTAACCACTATATAAGAAGACATTGATAGCTCGGCCATCATAACAAATGCCAATCCTAAAACTAAATTTACATATGGTTTATCCTTATAAACTTCTTTATAGCTATTCAGTGTATTTATTAAAAACGATTCATTACTTTTATGAATTTTATTAATATTAATGTCTTGTAAAAACAATTTTATAATAATACTATTTATTAATAGTATCGCCGTAGCTGTTATAAATAATTCTGATTTATAATTATTATATACAGCACCGCCAATTGTTATCCCCAAAGCCATGGATAAATTATTAATCCAGTATTGTATTACAGAATATTCCCTTCTTGTTTCTTCGGTGATAGATTCTATAGTAATAGCGTCTTGAGCCGGCTTCATAATACCATAGATTAGTTGACTACATATAAACAAAATTGAGAATAAAGTAACTAATCTTTGTTCAGTATAGATACAAATAGTCATTGATAAAAATACCAATACATTTACATAAGAATTAGTTAAAATGATTCCTTTTTTTGAAAATACGTCACTTATATGCCCCCCGATTAAAGAAGCTAAAAAATTAACTACTACTGCAATAATTAAGTAGAGACCCGCAGCTATAACTCCCATATAAGCAGACAAATATAAAGACATAAACGGAATAATACTAAACATAATAGAATTTTGTAAGAAGCTTGTTAAAAGTCGAATTTTTAAGTTATGATTCAAATTCCGAAAAATCAAAATAACCACCCTCTATTTTTGAATAGAATTTGTTTGGATTTAATGGATATTAGTAAAGCATAAAAGCGCACTTTTTGTATTGTGCGCTTTTGTACTTTTCACTGCAAATGTTCAAGACATTCAAATTTGATGTTATTTTCAATATAAGCAATTGTGTTAGTCAAATCTTTTTCACTTTCCCAAGTAAAATATACTTGACAGATACTATCGAAAGGATCAAATGGCCGATATTGATTTTTTGAACCTATCCCTTTGAAAGTAATATTAACTATATTGATAGGTAAGTTATCGATCCCTCGTACGTTTTTAATTGTGTATTCTTTGAGGTTAGGAACAGGGATTAAAGATAATGCAAAATTATTTTGAAAATAAATATTTGGTATAGTCTCATTTAAATCTAGAAAATAAGAATGTTTGTAAAAATCAAATTCGTAAGCATAATTATATAAATTCACAATATTTCCACCTGGAGGTCTACCAGCTATTTCCAAGAAAATGAATTTATTTTCATAATAAATTACTTCCAAATGAAAAACTGTATTTTGAATATCAAATTGTTCAAAACATTTTATAGTGAATTCTTTGGCTTTATTTATTAACTCGCTATCCGAAACTACTATAGTGGATAGAACATTATTATTATTTATATAATCATATGCTGTACCTACCTTTTTGCAAACCATAAAATTTACTAATATACCATTTTTTATAATACCATCAAAGTGCATAATAGTACCACTTATATATTGTTCAACACTAATCTTATCACTTTGATCAAAAAGTTCGTTTATGTGATTTATTGCATCTTGATAGTCTGATACAATTTTTATACCACAGCCTCCAGCTTGGTTAGAAGGTTTAATAACTATTTTTTTGTATTTCTTTATGAATTGTTCAACTATAGTCTGATAATCCTCTTTTGTGATTTCTGAAAAATCTGCAAGAGGTACAGTATCTTTTAAACGTTCTTTCATTTTTATTTTATCTCTGAGAAAGATAGCGTTAGGACTGACCAACCCTTTATTTATATTTAGGATACCCCTTAATTTTGAAGCGACAACCACTGTTGCTTCATTTGTTGATATAATAGCCTCTATATTTCCAAAATGTTCAATTATTTCTTTGGTAATCTCTAAAATACTATCGAATTTATTCTCAAAACAAGAAACGTCAAAAGTATCATTTGTACTTATCGCGTGATATTTAATAGAATTTTTCAGTTCATTTGAAAGCTGCGAGATATCAAAATAAGACGTGATTAAATGATAATTATAATTATCATAATCCAGATAATCCTTTACTTTATAGATATTCCCCAAAACTAATATATTTTTTTTGTTCATTTTAGTATTTTATCCTGTTTTGCTATTTTAACACTATTAACTAAATAAAATGGACTGTTCTTATTGTTTATAACTTCATCAAAAGTCATCCAAATTAACTCGGAAATCTCATCTCTATCTTTAACAACAGCATCCCCTGATACCCACTCACAGGAGAAAACAATATTGATTACATTTATTCCAGATTGTGTGACAAAAGAAGTATTATTAACATATTTAAAATTACTAACTTCCAACCCTGTCTCTTCCATTATTTCTCGCTTTAAATTATTTTCTAAAATATCATTGGAGTTTCCTTCTTTTTCTACTGTACCACCAATTAAAGAAAGTTTACCTCCAGCATGCTCTTCATTTAAACTTCTTCTACCTATCAATAATTTACTGTCTTTAATAATTAGTCCTTCTACATTAACTGCAAACATACAGAACCCTCTTTCTCTAGATATCGTATCCATAAGCTAATTTAAATAATTGGCGGAATTGATTATAAGAAAATATATTATGGATTTTATCATCCTTCAAATAATATATTTCTGGTAATTTAAATGCCCAAAGTTCACTATAAACGGAGGTATACGCACCACAGTTTAAAACAATTATTTTATTTTCAACTAATTGGCTTGGTAATTCAACATCTTTACATAAATGAGAAGGAGCGCATGTAGCATCACCTACATTATAGCGTTCCCAAGGTTGATTACCATCATTTAATTTATATGGGATTGTGTAATATTCAATATTAGGAACTGGTATTAGAATATTAGAACCAATATCAGTGATTTTCCAATTCACATCAGCACTCTTTTTTTCACTGATTATAGAGGCCAATATTACTGCAGCATCCGCCATAATATATCTTCCTGGCTCCACAATGAGTTCATAATCATATGGTAGATTCTTTAATTTATCATATGCAATTTTAGCTAAACTACTTATATCAATATTATTATTTTCCATAATAAATCTAGTTTCAAAACCACCGCCAAGATTAATATACTGGAAGGAGTAATTGAGTTCTTTATAAACATTTTCTAAGAAAGACTCTATACTAGATAAATACTCTTTATATAAGCTACAGTCTTTTAAATGACTCATTAAATGAAATTGTATTCCGATT
The DNA here is from genome assembly GCF_000017425.1 of Bacillus cytotoxicus NVH 391-98. GTDB lineage: Bacteria > Bacillota > Bacilli > Bacillales > Bacillaceae_G > Bacillus_A > Bacillus_A cytotoxicus. The sequence continues at coordinate 172,416 of NC_009674.1, read as the reverse complement.
ATATTAAGATTAGAATTTGTCTCTTTAGACTGCTTTAAAAATTCCATTGCAGTATTAATATCCATTCCTAATTTTGAACTAGGTTTAATCATAACTTCTTCATGACTAGAACTCTTTATGTTAGGTAAAACTCTTAGACCAATAGGGATTTTTTTACCCAAATCTAAAGATAGGGAATTAATTCTTTCTAGATCATTTATATTATCAATAAAAATCAACTTACTGTTCTCTAATTCTTGTAATAATTCTTCTTTTGTTTTTCCTAAGCCATTACAAACTATTTGGTTTCTCTTAAATCCATTTTGTAGAGCAATCTGTAATTCAATACTGCTCATAACCTCAACACTACATCCAACTTTAAAAAGCGCCTCTATACAAGCAGGTATATAATTGCATTTCAGAGCAAAATGGATACTTACATTTTTAAAATATTTATTAAACGCGTTATAAATTGAATAATAATTATCCTTTATTCTTTGGTCAAAATATATCATTGACATAGAATTATTATGCCCTAATATCTCGTGGATTTTTGAACCATAGAAGGTAATTTCACCTTCATCATCATACTTCACGTATTCAAGTTTCTCATGTATATTAAGAATTTGCTCCTTATTAAAATCCATTGATCCCCCAACGTTTCGTTATAGTATTTTTACTACCTCGGACAATTCTTTTTCTATATTCCATTCTATATCCTCAAAGAGGCTATCATTGTAATTTAATTCAAATGGTAAAACTATGTGTTTATCTATACAATACTCAGATAACATATTACTATCATCATGTTTAAAAATACTGATTTTTTCATTACAGTGAGGACAAGTAAAACTAGACATATTTTCAACTAATGATGTAATTGGAATATTAAGTTGCTTAATCATATTTAAACTTCTTCTTACATCAGCTTTAGACATCGCTTGAGGGGTTGTCACCATAATAACCCCATCAATTTTAATTTCCTGTATTAAATTTATTAATATATCCCCTGTTCCAGGAGGCGTATCAATTATTAAATAATCAAGTTCCTCCCACTCTACATCATTTAATAATTGTTTTATAATGCCTTTTAATATAACACCTTTCCATATAAAAGCCTTATTTTTCTCTACAAACATCCCCATAGACACAATTTTCAGTCCATTATTTTGATAAGGTAACATCTTCCCCTCTTTTACAAGAGGGGGGGTACTTATATTGAAGATATTTGTAATACTAGGCCCGTGAATATCTAGATCTAATAATCCAACTTTAAATCTTTGTTTATTTAATAAAAAAGCTAATCTAGAAGCAATTGTAGACTTTCCAACTCCACCTTTTCCACTACTTACAACATATATTTTTTTTATTTTACCCAATTATAAAGCTCCTCAACTAAAACATTAATTTCATCCTGAATAAATAATTTGATATTATTAATCAATAACTGATTTAAAATAAAGTCTTTTCTAATTAGTCCTAAAGTAACTAACTCTAAAAATACAATTTTAATTAAATCAGGTAAAAAGCATCTTTCTAATTCTGATAAATCAGAAAGATGATTATACGCTTTATAAAATTCCTTAGCATATACGAAGTTATCCCTACTATAAATTTCTTCTGTAAAGTTAGTACTATCTTTTTTATAACAGATTGCTCCGAATGAAAGAATCGCTTCTGATAAATCACGTATTCTAGGTCCACAATCAATATTATCAAAATCCAATACTCCCAATACTTCATCATTGGAAGGGTGGAATACTAGATTCCATTTATTGAAGTCACCATGAAGAATTACATGTTCCAAATTATGAAACCCATTAATAGAGAATTTATTATTAATATTATTAATAAATTCCAGTAAATACGTTTTAAAATCAGAATATTCACCAAAATTTATTATATCAATTTGATCCTCAATAATTTTAAAATAATCTGTTCTATTATTCCCTACAGGAAGTTCTGAGTTGATTTTTGCTAATGCAAATGCAGCATTTCTAACTTCCTCTATTTTCCCAGTAAAACGTCTTCCATTTAAATACTCAAAAACAACGAATTTTTTATTATTCACATTAATATAATAATTCCCTTCGGATATTGTAATATATAATTACAGAATAGTCAAAATAATTTCGTTTTTGTATTTTTTCAGTAAATTAATCTAGGAGGAGAATATATTGATTAAATATCCTAAACTTAATTTTCCAATTACAGTTGGAGTTACAGCACCCTCATCAGGAGTTCATCATAGCTTACACAGTATTTTAGAGAATGCTATAAAAGCTATGAATAATAGAGGTTATAGGGTTGTTGTAACGCCAAATATTTGGAAGCAAAATAAGGTAAGGTCTGATTCTTCAATTAAGCGCGCAGAAGAATTTATGAATCTAATTAATAATGATGATATTTCTATAGTCATTCCCCCATGGGGAGGAGAATTAGCTATCGAGATTTTAGAACACATTCAGTATGAAAGTCTGAAAACAAAATGGGTGATGGGATACTCTGATATAAGCTTATTGTTATTAGCTATAACTTTAAGAACAGGTACTGCGACAGCCCATGGAACTAACTTTATTGATATGAGAGGAAGTAAAATGGATGATACCACGAAGATGTGGACAAAAGTTTTATCGACAACAATGTACAATGAGGTAACACAATATTCATCAGAGGAATTTCAAAGTAAATGGGATTTTAAAAACCCTACTTCATATGTTTTTAATTTTTCTGAGAAAACAAAGTGGAAATCTTACGGTAACAACACAGAGATTTCAGGGAGATTACTGGGGGGATGTATAGATGTAATTCGACATCTGATTGGTACAGAATATGGGAATGTTAGCAAATTCCAAAAGGAATTCATCGAATCAGAACCTATTTTATGGTATTTCGAAAATTGTAGTTTAAGCCCTGTGGAATTGAAAAGAAGTCTAGTACAAATGAAATTAGCTGGGTGGTTTAAAAATTGTAGTGGAATATTGTTTGGTAGAACAGTCATTGATGAAGACAAGAACGGTTACTCTATAAAAAATGTTTACAGTGAAATGTACGAATATTTGGATTTACCTGTGATTTTCGATATAGATTGCGGGCACTTACCTCCTCAGATAACTTTAGTAAACGGTGCTTGGGCTATCGTAAAAGTAGCAAAGGATAAAGGGACACTTACACAAAAATTCATATAAGAATACAAATTGTGCTTACACACCCATAATATAAAAAATTTTTAAGCATTTCCCTATTGTGCATACAACATTTCCTCGGTGGTTCCAAACAATCAATTTTCGAATATACCGAGGGAGGGCACTTTGTTAATCATGTCACCATATCCCTTTGTAGCAGTAAGAATGTTTAATATTTGTTTGATATCTGTTTGATTAAAATTATCTAAATCACAATTTAATGTCATTTCTAAATCACCAATAATTATACAACTGCTCAGCCTAGTAGTAGATAGTTTACCAGAAAGGCAAGCGAAAGAAGTTTCATTCCCTTTCGCTTGCCTTATATAGTCTATGTTGAAAACAGACTGTCTCTACGATGTTCTGCAGAAAAGCAAGTACAGGTTTTTACTGTTTCTTTATGGTAGAAATCACGCTCCGAATACGACATAATACAGCACCATCTTATTCATTACGAAAGATACCAGAAATGTTCTCCTTTATCTTCATCATTCGCAAATTGCGTTCTGCTTGATTTTTATCAGATGGAACAGAGGAGTTTCGAAGAAACGCTGGCATGCTATGTTGATGAAGAGAACGACAATTTTAAAAATTTTCGAGACGCTCTGTTTTGATCTTCTCTTCCTCTTGGCGAGAGGAGAAGTAGGATTTTGGGTAAATCCATGTATGATAATACCATTTGTATGTCACTTCCCATTGTCAAACTCGCTTGGGGGAGATTGACAATTTACTTGTTCCTATCCTTCCTTTATCCAAAGAAGGACGTCTATGATGCCTTTCACCTATATTTATCCACAAATCTCCCATACCGCTTTGGGTTGTCGGAGATAGTGTCCGTTACACAATGCATGGTTACAAGTCCAATACTGGGAATACGGAGACCCAGCATCGTGTACCATGGTATCTTTGAAGTGAGGTAATACCTTCATGGCGTTCATGGCTTTTATTCCTCAATTTAGATGAAGGGAGTAAAGGCTAGCCTTGGATGTTCCAACTCCGTGAGGAACGTGAGCGGAAAATAATTGGCAACGATTTCCTGTTCAATCGTTACCAAAACTCCGCCCATCTTTCGATTCATTGTGATCGACGTTCCTTCACTCAGACCATGTCCAAACAGGACAAGCAAAAGTTCTGTCGTCCTTTCATAAGGACTCATTTTGTACCGTTTTAAATATACCCAAGTGCTCAGAGGCCGGGTCTATATTGTATAAAACGTGTTGCATGACTTCGATAGACAGAATAAGTACGTCAAACACTTGCTGATTCGATGACGCTCGAGTGCTAACCCTTCCGAGGATACACCGCAACCGTTATAAACCCGTAACCTAATGAACAGGATGATAGTTCGGCTGGTCTGGCATCTGCAATGTACGACCGAGATGACCAGGCTATCCCATCAGGCAAACGTCTTGTTTTCTTCCGAAGAGATTTTGAAGACAGAGCCCAATCGAAAAAAGAAGAAAAATGGTTATGTGTACTATTTTTCACCTTGTACTTCCAATACGCGAGTACGTATTTTTAATCCATCGTTACGCTGAAACAACATCTGAACAAATTGCACAATTGTGTCTGGTTCTGTACTGCGGGCAGTCAAAATCCCTTCCCATTTCATCATCATCGTGTTTCCCCTGTCTTCATGGTAGTACCATTCTTTACAAGAGAAGAGAAATCTAAAACACGAATCTATAAAAAGTAACTATCAGAAAACTGAATAGTTACTCAATTATTACATTTGCTGTTAGTAGGTATTCAAATAAACCCCTCAAATTTAATCCCCCCTAATAGACTATGGGCTTGTTTAATTGAAAAATATTCAGAGAATATCTAATAAATCTTTTAAATGACTAAATTGAGTTAATCCCTTATTCGTAGTTGTCTCAATATTTGTAGGATTGTAGAAGTAGAAGTGTATACCAGCTCCATTAGCAGCAAGGTAATCATTTTTTAGGGAGTCACCTATATAAATTGTTTCCTCTTTGTTTAATTCTAATTTTTCTAGGCAAACTTCCAAAGCTTTCGGATTTGGCTTAGCAATGCCTAATTCTTCAGATATGAACACCTCTTCAAAATAATGTTCTAGATTTGCTGCCCTCAACCGACTCCTTTGGGATTCACTATAACCATTCGTCATACAAAATAATTGGTGCTTCTTAGATAAAGCATCTAATATTTCAATTGCACCAGGTTCCAAATATGATGAGCAACAAAATAATTCCCAATACCTTTGGGAAATAAGGTATTCATCGAAGGATACACCATAATTTTTTAATGCATCAGATATGGAAAATTGTATTACTTCCAAAGCAGGTTTCTCCCCTCTTTTTTCCCAATGATACTTACTTACTTGTTCGTAGGTATTTAAAAACTTTTCCAATCTTTCATCCTCTCTACTACTAAAAATTTTATGGTCTATGAATACTTGTATTAAAGATTCTATTTTACACTTATTAAAGTTTAGAAGGGTTTGGTCTAAATCAAATCCAATATTCATTTTGCTCTCCTTAATATCAGAAATTATATGTAAGCAATTCTACATGAATTCAGCTTTTCTCTGTAACTCTTATTAAACTTATTTATTAAATTTCTCTTCATTTTCTTCCTTCCAATTTTCCCACCAGAAAATTTCCTCTCTCGACATGCTGATAGGTACAGATAAAATCCACTCATCTACTTCTGTACTATAATTTTTCATAACTGTTTCAAATGATTTTGTTACTTGTTCTTTTTGTGATTTACCCAATTCTTTTTTGAAAAATTTGCACTGAACTATTTTAAAATTATCTTTATTTCGTATATAAACATCAATTTCACCATCTCCCTTAGTTACTCTTACACATTTAATGTTTATATTTTATAAATATTATAACAAATCTCTTCAATCTTCTTTCTAGCACCTTCTTTATACTTATCCCATACCCAGTCAAAACGTCTCTCCATTACTGTCACCCCTAAATAATCTGAATAAAAAGAAAAAACCTCTTGTGGCTATCATACCGTAAGAGGTTTCTTTTAATCAAACTTTATTATAAATTATCAATCTATATTTTAAATAACCGAACTTTGTTTCAAATGATTAATCTTTTTTACAAATCAACACAACAAACACTAACTCTCCAATCCCTTACTCAACAGTAACAGATTTAGCTAAGTTACGCGGCTTATCAACGTCACACTCGCGGTGAAGTGCTGCGTAGTATGAGATCAGTTGTAATGGAACTACGGCTACAAGTGGTGCTAGTGCTTCGTGTACAGCTGGTAGTACGAAGCTGTCGCCTTCCATTTCTAAGCCTTTCATAGAGATGATGCATGGGTTTGCACCGCGCGCTACTACTTCTTTTACGTTACCACGAATTCCTAGGTTTACGTGCTCTTGTGTAGCAAGTGCGATAACTGGTGTACCTTTTTCAATTAACGCAATTGTACCATGCTTTAACTCTCCTCCAGCAAATCCTTCAGCTTGGATGTAAGAGATTTCTTTTAGCTTTAACGCCCCTTCTAAACCTACATAGAAGTCTACGCTACGTCCGATAAAGAAACAGTTGCGTGTTGTTGCTAGGAATTGTTTTGCCAGTGCATCCATTTCTTCTTTTTGATCACAAAGTACTTCCATTGCATTTGCTACAAGTCCTAATTCGTGTGTTAAGTCAAAATCAAGAACTTCACCTTTTGCTTTTGCAATGTCAGCTGCTAAGATTGCAAGTACGGCAAGTTGTGCTGTATATGCTTTTGTAGAAGCAACTGCGATTTCAGGCCCCGCATATAAAGGAAGCGTGTAATCAGCTTCACGAGAAAGTGTTGAACCTGGTACATTTGTGATTGTTAATGCTTTATGACCCATTTCATTTGTTTGCACAAGTACGGCACGGCTATCTGCTGTTTCACCACTTTGTGAAATGTAAATGAAGAAAGGTTTTTCTGTTAATAGTGGCATATTATACGAGAATTCACTTGCGACATGCACTTCTACAGGTACTTTTGCAAATTTCTCAATAAATTGCTTTCCAACAAGACCTGCATGATAACTTGTGCCACATGCAATGATATAAATGCGATCGCTCGCTAAAATAGCACTGCGAATCTCTTCATCTAATTCAATCTCGCCATTTTCATCTTGATACTTTTGAATAATATTACGGATTACAAGTGGTTGCTCATCAATTTCTTTCAGCATGAAGTGAGGATATGTTCCTTTTTCAATATCACTTGCATCTAATTCCGCTGTAAATGGCGCACGTTCAATCGTTTCACCTTGTAAGTTTTTAATTGTAATGCTTTCTTTTGTTACGATTACGACTTCTTTATCCATTAATTCGATAAATTGATCTGTAACTTGTAACATCGCCATTGCATCGCTCGCAACAACTTTAAAGTTGTCGCCAACACCTACTAATAGCGGGCTTTTGTTTTTAGCAACATAAATCATGTTTGGATTTTCAGCATCAAGTAAACCAATTGCATAAGAACCATGTAAAAGAGATAAAACTTTACGGAACGCCTCTTCTACATTTAAACCTGTATTTACTTGTTGTTCAATAAGTTGAACGATAACTTCTGTATCTGTTTCACTTACAAACGTTACATCTTGTAAATATTCGTTCTTCACTAATTCATAGTTTTCAATTACACCATTATGAACTAGCGTAAAGCGTTTTGATGTACTTTGATGCGGATGCGCATTTACTTTACTTGGAACACCATGTGTTGCCCAACGTGTATGACCGATTCCCACGCTTGTTGCTACATTTTCATCTACGATTTCACGAAGTTTTGCAATACGACCTTTTTCTTTGTACACAACAACACCGTTCTCTGTCTGTACTGCAATACCTGCTGAATCATATCCACGGTATTCTAGCTTCTCTAAACCTTTTAATAAAATTTCCTTTGCATCTTTCTCTCCAATAAATCCTACAATTCCACACATGTTTAAGTCGCCGTTACAAATGCTTACATTGCCCTGCGAACATGTAACGACCTCGTCCAATCTCATTATTTTTCATAAAAAACGGATTACATATTGCTAGCTCTGTAAATCTGTAACGGCTTTCACCTTCCTCTCGATTGGTTTCCAGTCCGTATAACATTTATACAGCTAGTATTCATCCGTCCCTTTTCTCTCATCACACTTTTATCTTTGTCCACCAAGTCGCCTCAGTGATTTAAATAAAAGCTTGCGGTTATGATGAATAACCGGGAGTCATCCGCCGAAATCTCGATAAAACTCCTCCTCGTCAACTACACAATTTGTAGTTCTGGCGCTTTAATCACTCTTATATTTACATCGAGAAAAAGAACAAGACCATCTTATAACAAACAACATAAACCGTCAATGAAATTTTTTTCATTACCTATAAAACATTATGAAAAAGGAACACAAAATGTGCTCCTTTTTCAAGAAAATCGGCGAATTATTCAGCTCCAACCTCAGCTTTTACAACATCTACAATGCGATGTACATACTCATTGCAAAGCTCTTGTGTTGGTGCTTCTGCCATTACACGAATAAGTGGCTCTGTTCCAGAAGGACGAACAAGAACGCGGCCATCCCCATTCATTTCTTCTTCTACTACACGAATAATTTCTTTAATTTTTTCATTTTCTAATGCTAATTTTTTATCTGTTACACGAACATTTACTAATAGTTGTGGGAATTTTTTCATTTCACTTGCAAGCTCAGACAATGGCTTTTTCGTCACTTTCATAATATTGACAAGCTGAAGTGCACTTAACATACCATCTCCAGTTGTGATGTAATCCAGCATAATAATATGACCTGATTGCTCACCGCCAAGGTTATAGCCACCACGTTTCATTTCTTCCATTACGTAGCGATCACCCACTGCTGTCTTATCACTTGTAATACCGTTTGCTTCTAACGCTTTATAGAACCCTAAGTTACTCATAACAGTCGAAACAACTGTGTTATGTTTTAGTTGACCAGTTTCTTTCATGTATTTCGCACAGATATACATAATTTGATCTCCATCAACGATGTTTCCTTTTTCATCTACTGCAATTAAGCGGTCTCCATCTCCATCAAATGCAAGGCCGATATCTGCACCTTTTTCTTTTACTAACTCTGCTAATCCTTCTGGATGAGTCGATCCAACACCATCATTAATGTTCATCCCATTTGGTGAAGTTCCCATTGTTGAAATGTCAGCTTCCAAGTCTGCAAATAAATATGGTGCTAGAGAAGATGTCGCACCATGTGCACAGTCTAAAGCAATATGTAGACCAGAGAAATCTTCTTCTACAGTTTGTTTAATGTATTGTAAATATTTTTGCCCACCTTCAAAATAATCGTTCACTTGTCCAAGGTTTGTTCCGATTGGACGTGGTAATTCATCAACCTCTTTGTCTAATAACGCCTCAATTTCTGCTTCTTGCTCATCTGTTAATTTAAATCCATCTGCACCAAAGAATTTAATTCCGTTATCTTGTACTGGATTATGAGATGCTGAAATCATAACACCTGCTTGTGCATCTAACGCTTTTGTTAAATAAGCAACTCCAGGAGTTGAAATAACACCAAGACGCATAACTTCCGCACCAATTGATAGTAAACCTGCCACTAAAGCTCCTTCTAACATATGGCCAGATACACGTGTATCACGACCGATAATAACTTTTGGACGATTTGTATCTTTTGTTAATACATAACCACCAAAGCGACCGATTTTAAATGCTAATTCTGGTGTTAATTCCTTATTTGCAACACCGCGTACACCATCTGTTCCAAAATATTTACCCATTACTATTCTCTCCTTTATCTTGCTCTTTTGGTTCCTCTGTTGTATTTTCTTTTCCTGTCCCATTATTTTGTTCTGTTTCTTTATCTTGCTCTTTTGACTTTTCTGCTTCACTTTCGTTTCCTTTTTGTGAATTAGATTGCTCTATGTTACCTTGTACTTCTTTATTTGGTTGTTCTTTCTTTCCAAGAGTAACCTTTGCACTTTTTTGTTTTGCATTTATTGAAACATTACTTGGACCACTAACTTGAATGGAAACATCGTGTGTTCCTGAAGACAAACCTTGTAGATTTATTACAGCTGTTATTTGTGCCGCTGTTATTTTTTCTACTATACTAGCTTCTCCTGAAATATCAACACTGATCTTTCCGCTTTGCGGGAAAATGATTTGCGCAGTCATATCATTTGCAAGACCATTTTTTTGAATTGGAATACCATCAACTGTCTTATGTTTTGTTTGTTCTTTCTGCGCGTGTACATGAACAGAGACCTTTACTTGGTTAGGCTTTGCGCTCGTGACACCTTTTGGTAATAAAACAGAGGCATCGAATGTTGTAGACTCTGTTATTTTACTCAAGTCTACTTCGACCCCCTCTATTGTTTTTATATTATCCAAAACGTCTTTTGGACCCGAAATTGTCACTTCGCTCGGTTGAAGACTGATATTCGTAACCGCTAAACCTTCTGGCACATTTCCTTTTTTTATATAGTTTAGCGGTACGGTTTTTTCACTAGAATTTTCTCCCGTTTGTGCAACAACCGGAACCGTCACACTTACCTTAGAAGGACTCGTTTTTAAATATAAACGTTTTCCATTTTTATCATATATCATAACTTCCGCTTCTTTTGTGACTGTTTTGTTAATATCTTTTACATCAACATATGCTTGAGCAGAAGCAATGCTATCTATTTCCTCTTCCGTTCCCACTACCTCAACTGTATCAGGTTTCGGTTTCAGAGCGGCTCTATCAATGCTCACACCAGACTGCAATCGATCTTCATTGGACAACTTCATATCTACAGAAACATACTTTTTCGCTTTATTATAAATGGCAACTTTAATTTTAGATGGTTGAACAGTTGCCTTTACATTACTCGGAAGATTCACCGCTTTAAGCGGAACTTCATATGTTCCCTTTTTGTAACCGCGTAAATCCACGGGAATCTCAACTTTATTTTTGGCTTTTATAGCAGCAACAGAGGCCTTAGATCCCTCTAATTTCACCTTTACTTGACTTGGGATACCGGTAACAATGTATTTGTCTGTGTCATAATCTACTTTGATAGGGCAGTCCGTTAACGTTTCTTTTGTATCACCAGCAAAAGGTGATATATTGGCAGTATTATTCTTTTCTGTTATGGTTGTTGACATAAAAAGCATCAACGCCAATAGTAATGAGATTCCTTTTAAAAACCAATGGTTCTCCATTAACTTATCCATGACGTTTTCTCCTCCAATTCCAATTCCATAAAGATGAAGAAGTTGTCTTCATATCACCACCACTAAACTCTGCCAAAAGCATTTCTTTCAACTGCTCTACCTTTAAATCACGATGTAATTCGCCATTTTTCGTTAAAGAAATTTGACCTGTTTCTTCTGATACAACAACAGTAATACTATCTGTCACTTCACTTACACCCATTGCAGCTCGATGACGCGTTCCTAGCTCTTTAGAAATAAAAGGACTTTCTGATAATGGAAGATAACACGCTGCTGCTTTAATCGTGCTTCCTTGCATAATAACCGCTCCATCATGAAGAGGTGTATTCGGGATAAAAATATTAATGAGCAATTCCGATGAAACATTTGCGTTCAAAGGAATCCCTGTTTCTATATAATCTCCCATTCCAGTTTCCTTAGATAATGTAATCAATGCACCAATTCTTCGTTTTCCCATATATTCGGTTGCTTTCGATACTGCTGTAGCAACAATTTCAGCTTCATCTTCCTCATGACTAATCGTGCGAGAGAATAGACTACCTCGGCCTAATTGTTCAAGCGCTCTTCGGATTTCCGGTTGGAAGATGATAATAACTGCTAAAAACCCCCACGTTATCACTTGGTCTGTCAACCAATATAACGTATGTAAATCAAGGAAAAAACTTAATATACGAACAACAACTATAACTGTAATCCCCTTCAAAAGTTGAACAGCTTTTGTACCACGAATTACAAGAATTAGCTTATATATAACAAACCACACAACGGCGATATCTAATATCGTACTGAGATATTGTAAAAAAGGCATATCTCCAAAAGGCATGCTAACCCTTCCTCCTACTTATGAGCAATTTCATTCACATATTAAAATATTAAATTTATGCTCTATCTGTATGTATTTCCAACAACTAGTTAATTATACCATACATGAAAGAAGCGACAATTACAAACACCATCCCTCCTTTGGATTAAATTGGTAAGATGTCGAACTTTTATAATATAACGTACAATATAACTCATTATTATACTCCTATTTTAAAATAAAAAAAGCAGCATTTCAGCCGCTTTTCTTACATTTATTTCAGTTTTTCACCGAACAAAGAACCCATTAATGCAACAGCCGTCGTTGCAGTTTTATTTCTCTCATCTAAAATTGGATTTACTTCCACAAATTCGGCGGACGTAATTATGTCAGCTTCAGCTAACATTTCCATTGCTAAATGACTTTCACGATAGGATAGACCACCAATTACAGGTGTGCCAACCCCCGGTGCATCATGTGGATCCAAACCATCTAAATCTAAAGATAAGTGAACACCATCTGTATGTGATAAATAAGAAATCGTTTCTTCCATAACAGCCGTCATACCCATACGATCAATTTCATGCATTGTAAATACTTTAATTCCTTCATTACGGATAAATTCTTTTTCTCCTTCATCTAATGCGCGTGCACCGATAATTACGATGTTTTCCTTTTTGACCTTTGGATACGCTTCATATAAATTGACGAGTGAAGGATGTCCATATCCTAAACTTGCAGCAAGCGACATGCCATGAATATTTCCAGACGGTGAAGTTTCTTCTGTATTTAGATCACCGTGTGCATCATACCAAATCACACCCAAATTTTTATAATGTTTTGCTACCCCTGCAAGTGTCCCAATCGCTATACTATGATCGCCGCCTAGTACAAGCGGAAAACGATCTTCTTCTATAATATGATCAACTTTACTTGCTAATTCATTACAAACTTTTACAACTTGTGTAAGGTTTCTTAATTTTGTATTTCCATCTACCTCTTTCTCTCTATCAATATGTATATCCCCAATATCTTTCACGTCATATCCAATGTGCTCAATTCTTTCAATTACTCCTGCATAACGAATGGCACTTGCCCCCATATCAACTCCGCGACGCAGTTGTCCTAAATCCATTGGAACTCCAATAATTGAAATTTCTTTCTTCATCGATAGTATCCCCCTTTTATGCCTTCGCTAAATATTTTAAATCTTTTATATAGTCTGACTCAACTCTACATTTTTTTGTATGGATATACACCTTATTCACACTTATGTCCTTTGAAATTAATATTTCTACATATATTTTTGTATAAAGTAGACTAAGCATTATCGCCTTTTCCCCCATATAAAAAACATCCCTATACTTAGAGATGTTTTTCCGATGCTAATTTCCATACTGCTGCAATATTTCTCGCCGTTATTTGAATGTTTTCCTTAGCTGATTGATATGCTTCTTCTAAAGACATTGGCTTTGTTGCTATACTAAAAACAGCATCAATTCCTTCTTTATGGACTGAGACATGATTAGCAAGAACAGATCCGCCAATCGCTATAACTGGTATATGGTACTGTTTAGCACGCTTGGCAATTCCAACAGGAGCCTTGCCATAAGCTGTTTGTGCATCAATTCTTCCTTCGCCAGTTATAACAAGATCCGCATCTATTAACTGCTCATGAAAGCGTATTGCATCTAAAACAATTTCAATCCCTTTGCGAAGTTTCCCTTTTAGTACCACAACTGCCGCTCCCATTCCGCCGGCTGCCCCAGCCCCTGGAATTTCTGCTACATCAATATGTAATTGTTTTTTCAATAGACAAGAATAATGCTGCAAATTTTCTTCAAGCTTCCCCATAACCTCCATGGTAGCCCCTTTTTGTTTTGCAAATACAAAAGAGGCCCCTTTTTCTCCTATTAATGGATTATCAACATCACAGGCAGCTTCTAACTTGACATGTGCTAAGCGTGAATCTAACTTAGAAAGTTGAAAACTTTCAATACAATGTAAATTCCCACCAACAGGTTCTATTCTTTCACTAGCCGCATTGAAAAACTGAACCCCTAAAGCAGATAACATACCCGCTCCTCCATCATTCGTTCCGCTTCCTCCAAGTCCTAATATAATATGCTTTACCCCTTGGTCTAAAGCATGTAATATGAGTTCTCCAGTTCCCTTTGTAGTTGTAATAAGTGGGTTTCGCTTCTTAAGTGGAATATGATGTAACCCCGATGCTGCCGCCATTTCAATAAACGCTATTCTTTTATCTTTAGAGATACCATAAAACGCTTCTACACTCTCTCCAAGAGGGCCTGTGACAGAAGTAGAAATGATATCCCCTCCCGTCGCATCCACGAGCGATTGAACCGTTCCTTCGCCGCCATCTCCAATCGGTATTCTTACATACTCTGCTCTTGGAAAAATTGCACTGAACCCTTCTTGAATGGCTGTACATACTTCACTTGCTTGCAAACTCTCTTTATACGAATCAGAAGCAATAACAATTTTCATTTCCTTTCCCCCATCATCTATAGTAAAATATTAGATTGTATTTTCTTTTAAATTATAATAAAAAAAAGCTTACATCCATTTGATGTAAGCTTTTTTATGGAGCCTAGCGGGATCGAACCGCTGACCTCCTGCGTGCAAGGCAGGCGCTCTCCCAGCTGAGCTAAGGCCCCGAATGAATAAAGCGGAAGACGGGATTCGAACCCGCGACCCCAACCTTGGCAAGGTTGTATTCTACCACTGAACTACTTCCGCAAAAATGGTGAGCCATGAAGGACTCGAACCTTCGACCCTCTGATTAAAAGTCAGATGCTCTACCAACTGAGCTAATGGCTCGTAAATGGCTGGGCTAGCTGGATTCGAACCAGCGCATGACGGAGTCAAAGTCCGTTGCCTTACCGCTTGGCTATAGCCCATTAATATTTACTAATATACTTGTCTTATCAAAAAAATAAACCTTAATTAGGTTATTTTTTTAATGGTGGAGGGGGGCAGATTCGAACTGCCGAACCCGAAGGAGCGGATTTACAGTCCGCCGCGTTTAGCCACTTCGCTACCCCTCCGACATATTATGGTGGAGGATGACGGGATCGAACCGCCGACCCCCTGCTTGTAAGGCAGGTGCTCTCCCAGCTGAGCTAATCCTCCAAAAGTGGTGACCCGTACGGGATTCGAACCCGTGTTACCGCCGTGAAAGGGCGGTGTCTTAACCACTTGACCAACGGGCCAAAAATCTTCAATACTTTTCCCAAGCTTCCAACCGGGCTTGAACCGGTGACCTCTTCCTTACCATGGAAGTGCTCTACCAGCTGAGCTATGGAAGCATAATGGCTCCGCAGGTAGGACTCGAACCTACGACCGATCGGTTAACAGCCGATAGCTCTACCACTGAGCTACTGCGGAATAATATAGCCTGGCGACGTCCTACTCTCACAGGGGCAAGGCCCCAACTACCATCGGCGCTAGAGAGCTTAACTTCCGTGTTCGGTATGGGAACGGGTGTGACCTCTCTGCCATCATCACCAGACAATATTCATTTGAGACAATCATTATTATACCTAATTCACTTAAAAAGTCAACAAGTTTTTTTATATTCTCTCAAAACTAGATAACATTTGCTTCATATTGAATCCAGCTCCAGCGACTCTGAACAAGTCGCTTCCGCTTTTTTTATTGGTTAAGTCCTCGATCTATTAGTATTCGTCAGCTCCACGTGTCACCACGCTTCCACCTCGAACCTATCAACCTGATCATCTTTCAGGGATCTTACTAGCTTACGCTATGGGAAATCTCATCTTGAGGGGGGCTTCATGCTTAGATGCTTTCAGCACTTATCCCTTCCGCACATAGCTACCCAGCGATGCCCTTGGCAGAACAACTGGTACACCAGCGGTGCGTCCATCCCGGTCCTCTCGTACTAAGGACAGCTCCTCTCAAATTTCCTACGCCCACGACGGATAGGGACCGAACTGTCTCACGACGTTCTGAACCCAGCTCGCGTACCGCTTTAATGGGCGAACAGCCCAACCCTTGGGACCGACTACAGCCCCAGGATGCGATGAGCCGACATCGAGGTGCCAAACCTCCCCGTCGATGTGGACTCTTGGGGGAGATAAGCCTGTTATCCCCGGGGTAGCTTTTATCCGTTGAGCGATGGCCCTTCCATGCGGAACCACCGGATCACTAAGCCCGACTTTCGTCCCTGCTCGACTTGTAGGTCTCGCAGTCAAGCTCCCTTATGCCTTTGCACTCTACGAATGATTTCCAACCATTCTGAGGGAACCTTTGGGCGCCTCCGTTACACTTTAGGAGGCGACCGCCCCAGTCAAACTGCCCACCTGACACTGTCTCCCGGGTCGATAAGACCCGTAGGTTAGAATTTCAATACAGCCAGGGCGGTATCCCACCAGCGCCTCCACCGAAGCTAGCGCTCCGGATTCAAAGGCTCCCGCCTATCCTGTACAAGCTGTACCAAAATTCAATATCAGGCTACAGTAAAGCTCCACGGGGTCTTTCCGTCCTGTCGCGGGTAACCTGCATCTTCACAGGTACTATAATTTCACCGAGTCTCTGGTTGAGACAGTGCCCAAATCGTTACACCTTTCGTGCGGGTCGGAACTTACCCGACAAGGAATTTCGCTACCTTAGGACCGTTATAGTTACGGCCGCCGTTTACTGGGGCTTCAGTTCAGAGCTTCGCTTACGCTAACCCCTCTCCTTAACCTTCCAGCACCGGGCAGGTGTCAGCCCCTATACTTCGCCTTACGGCTTCGCAGAGACCTGTGTTTTTGCTAAACAGTCGCTTGGGCCTATTCACTGCGGCTTTCCGTTAAGAAAGCACCCCTTCTCCCGAAGTTACGGGGTCATTTTGCCGAGTTCCTTAACCAGAGTTCTCTCGCTCACCTTAGGATTCTCTCCTCGCCTACCTGTGTCGGTTTGCGGTACAGGCACCTTTTATCTCGCTAGAAGCTTTTCTTGGCAGCGGGGAATCGAAGACTTCGCTCCATAAGGAGCTTCCCCATCACAGCTCAGCCTTTGCGGTAAGCGGATTTGCCTACTTACCAGCCTAACTGCTTGGACGTGCACAACCAATCGCACGCTTCTTCTATCCTTCTGCGTCCCTCCATTGCTCAAACGATAAAGAGGTGGTACAGGAATATCAACCTGTTGTCCATCGCCTACGCCTGTCGGCCTCGGCTTAGGTCCTGACTAACCCTGAGCGGACGAGCCTTCCTCAGGAAACCTTAGGCGT